>JAYTNO010000100.1:0-1638 GCA_043748275.1 Flavobacterium sp.
TAAGCGTTGTTCTTGAAGTTTGTTTTGATTTTCGATTTTTGCAATTGCTGATTTAAGTTCAAACTCCTGTTCTTGCTGTATGTTTTTGAGTTTTTGTTGTCTGTATATCAAATATCCAAAAGCCAATAATCCAATAGCTAACATTAACAATATAAGTATTGTAGTATTTTTTTGCTTGGCTTCGGCTTCTTTTTGCAAGAGGAGTTTCTCTTTTTTGGCTGTTTGATATTTGGTTTCTAGTTCATTTGTTTGTTCAGAAATTGAGGTTTCCAGTATTTTTAATTGCAAAGCATTTGATTTGTCATTATAATAATTTACACTATCTGGTTGATTTAAATATGCATTAACAGGAATTAAAGATTTGTATGTTAATAATAAATTGTCATTTGAATTTTGTTCAATAAAGATTTTTTTAAGATTTAAAAGTAGCTTTTTTGCTTCTTCAAATTTTTGATTTCGTATTAAATCAATAGCAATGTTTATTTGCAAAGTAGCTTTTGTCAAATCTGAATTTAACTCATCTCTTACCGTTTTTGCTTTGTCAAATAAATCATTTGCCTCTTTAGATTTGTTTTGCTTTGATTTTATATTACCAATATTATTATAAATGCTTGAAATAGCAGCTTTATCTCCTGCTTCTTTACAAAACTTCATACTTTTATTATAATATTGTGTCGCTTTTAATGTATCTTTTAATTCTAAAAAAATATTTCCTAAAGTAATATATGAAGTACATATTTTATCTGTTTGATTGTTTTTTTCTTGATAAACAATGGCTTCATTCAAATATTTTATTGCTTTAGGATAATTTTTCATTTCAAACAACAAAAAACCAACATTTGCTTTTGTAGTATTTACAATTTGGTCATTACCGTTTTTTTCAAAATACTGTATTGCATCAAGATAAGCTTTCATTGCAGGTTTGTATTGCAAAGTACTTGTATAAATGCTTCCTAAATTAATATTTATTTTTGCTAAACCATTAAAATCTTTTGTAGCTTTTCTAATAGCATATGCATTTAGATAATTTGATTTTGAATTTTTATAATCTCCTTTTCTAAAATAAGCTGCAGCAATATCACTATACGTTTGAGCCACAAGTGTAGAATCATTTAATTTTGTTGATTCTAAAATTGCTTTATTACCATAAATCAAAGCAGAATCAATAGAAACATTGGTATAATACCAAGTCAAATCAGAATATATTGTAGCTCTTTTTTTATCATCAGGATTGTTTTTTAAATCTTTCTTTAAACCATCAATTATATCTTGAGCATTTTGAGCGTTTGCACAAAGAGAGCATATAACGCATAACGAGAATAAAATTTTGTTCATAAACTGGTAGTTTTCTTCAATTAAAAAGTTGGTTGAATCTAAATTAACTGACAAATCTAAACAAATACTACTCTAATGCTTTGTGAAAAAAGGTGTTAAAAATAGACAAATTCAATAAAAATTATACTTTAAAAAACATTTTCATTTCATAAAAGTATTGAAAAACGTTATGAAATTTAACAGAATTAAATTATTTTTTTAACAAATCATTTTCTGATAATATATTGAATAAATCAAAATTGAGTCCGAAAATAGTTGTGCTTAAAGTTGAATTAATAATTTTTATTCGATCTTCTAATTCTT
>JAYTNO010000101.1:0-1637 GCA_043748275.1 Flavobacterium sp.
GTGTTTTTAAATATGGATTGGATTACTTATCAAGATTTTTGATTACAGGGTTTAACACGCTGGGAATCAATATCTTTAAATTTTTGTCGTGTACTTAAAATAATTTTAGTAAAAATAATAATACTGAAATTGTAGGTAAAATAAATAAACTTTTTCAAACTTTAAATGATTTCCAAAAATTAAGAATAAATATTAAGGAACTTGGAGACGAAGATGGAATTAACAGCGAAAAAACTAAATTAGCATCAGTTCTTGAAGATTTAAGAAGTAAAATTCAAATTTCAGAAGATGAATTAAAAAGTTATAAAACTTTAGTTGAGCAACACAATGAAAATCTTAACAAAATAAGTTCTTTTGAAAATCAAATCTTAAAATTAAATGGTTTTAAAGAAAAAAACATTGCAAATGATAATTTAGAATTTGATTTTGTTAATCTTTTAGAGCCAACCAAAACAGTATTGACAACCATTTACAAAGATTTAAAAATCCAATTTCAGTCTGCTTGGTCAACAAAAGTTAGCGATTTAGTTTTAGATTTGCAGTTACAAGTTGATCAATTAAATTTACTTAATTCTCAAATTATTGAAAATCCAATTTATAAAAAAGGAACTGGAGTTTTCAACAATGACCAACAATACAAAGAAATAGAAGAAAAACTAAAAGTACAAACAGATAAATTATTCGAATTTGGAAATTTAAAAACTCAAGAAAAAGCCATAACTGCTCAATATTTTCAAATTAAAGAAGCTGTTAAATTCGACTTTCGTGAGTATTACAACAAAATTTCTTCTATTAAAGAGAAACTTAATTTAAAATCAGACAAACTTGAAATAAAAGCTAAAGCTACACTGAGTGTTACTAAATATAGGGAAATTTTAAATTCAAGTATCAATCAGCAAAGTTCGCAAGGTCAAGAAATCGCTAATAAACAAATAACAACTTATGAAGATTTTTTTACTAATGTATTTGAGCTTTTTGATTTATTGATAGATAATAAATTAACGTTAAAAGGCGGTTATAGTGCAGTTTCTCTTTCACAGAAAATTTTGTCTACAAACTTTTTTAAAATCACATATGACTTAATTTATGAGGATATTTTTAAACATATGTCAGAGGGGAAAAAAGCATTTGTCGTTTTAATGCTATTGCTAGACTTTAGCAATAAAGACTGCCCTATTCTTATAGACCAACCAGAGGACGACCTTGATAATAGAGCTATTTACAATGAATTAGTAACATACATAAAAAGAAAAAAGAAAGAACGTCAAATTATTATAGTTACTCACAATCCCAATATTGTAGTTGGTGGAGATAGTGAATTAGTAATCGTATCAAACCAACACGGCGTCAATTCGCCCAACAAAGGAAATTTCAAATTTGATTATATTCAAGGTAGTTTAGAAATGACTCAAGAAAAAGACGAAATAATAAAAGAAATTTTAAATTCACAAGGTATAAGACAACACGTCTGCGAAATTTTGGAAGGCGGATTTGAGGCGTTCAAAAAAAGAGAACAAAGATATAGCATACATTAAGCCAGCATATAAAAGCTAGAGTTTCGTTGGGCTTGAAAAGCCAACAATGAAACTCCGGTTGAACGGAACCGTCAATTTTATCACCTCTATGGGGTTATCGTA
>JAYTNO010000102.1:0-1634 GCA_043748275.1 Flavobacterium sp.
CTGCGGGAGAAAAAAATGCTTAGTACTTACTTAAAGGCGAAATCACACTCCACTAAATAATTCGCCTTGCAGTTCAACTTTTTTTTAATCACCAATTACCACTCACCATTCACTTAAAAGAATTTAATACGATTTAGTTGAAAGTATAACCAAGTAAAAAGTTCAATCTCAATATGGGAGATTGAATTCCAATTACATCAGACATTCCATTGGAACGCCCAACTCTGAATTCCATCGTTAGTTTTTTAACTTGTGTCCCAAGACCCAATAATAATCCAAAATCATTCTTTTTTGTAAATTCTATTGCTTTGCCTGAAACACTTTTAAATGTTCCATATTGAGTATAGTTTGCTTCAAAACTATTTACCTCGCTCAATGCAATTCCATAAGAAAATCCACCATTGCAGAACCATTTCTGTTTAATAAGTGGTAATCGATACCGAAGTAAAATATTTAAATTCAAATAAGAATATTCTAACTTGGAAACAACGGTAGCATTAGTAATAGAACTTCTACTAAAATATGAATCTATGTAATTTGTACTAACCTTATATGAATTATACAAAAACTCATTGTAGATCGACCATTTATTCCTATTTCCTGAAAACCCAAATTCAACAAAAGCTCCACCTGAAAAATTAAACGAACTGTTATCGGTAGCATGGGCTAAACTTTCATAATAATCCGATACAAAATTAATAATCGTTTCTGTTGCTCCACCGACAACGCCGGCTCTTACTATTGTTTTCTCCGATTCTAACTGGTAAGAGATAGGCTGACCGATACATTTGTAGTAATCAATAAATATTTTCTTCAGGCTTTTTTCTCTATACTCCGAATATTTCAACATTGTTTGAATTGTTGAGCAATCGAGTAAATACAAAACCAATTGCCCTTGGTATCTTTTATTTTCCAAAATAGCATTACTCTGTTCTGGAATATATTTTTTATAAGTCAATAAAGCGAAATCGTTATTTGTTTTAGTATAGAACTGTTCCACGCCAAATTTGTTTTTATAAAAACTCAACGATTTTTTTCCATTTACGATAATTTGCAAGAAAACAGTATCAACAAATGTCTTAAGCTCTGCTTCACCATCTAAATTATTTGTGATAGTTGAAGTTATACCCGATTGAACTATTGCACTTTCATAAATCTCATTTTCAACTCCAAATCCTTTAATATCTAAAACAGAATATTGTTTTGAATTTTCTGACATAGACTCTTTAAATGAAATTGACCTTGGTGAATAGTCCCAGTCTACCAAATTAATAAGACCATGTAAAGTATCATTGTTCAACTTCAATATATATCCGGGTTGATAATTATCATTTCCATAACTTGAAATAGACAAAATCAAAAATGAAATTAAAAATAGCTTTTTCATAGGTCTCCTTTAAAAAAATTATAAATTATATTTGGTCATTGTTCGGTGGTAGAAATTTGAAGTTAGATTATAAGTTCAACTTTTTTTACTCACCAATTACCACTCACTACTCACTTAAAATCTTAAAACATTATCAAATTGAATTCCTAAACTCCGCTTTTCTTTTCGACAAAAACGCATCAACTCCTTCGGTGAAATCTGAAGTCCCGAAACATTTTCCGAACTCTTCAATCTCTTGCTCGAAACC
>JAYTNO010000103.1:0-1633 GCA_043748275.1 Flavobacterium sp.
TAATAGTTGCGCTACATAAATCAGCCTGTCTTCAAATTTCATTTTTGGATAATTACTTTCTTTTAAAGTATTATTGAAGCCAAAACTTGTAAAAGCTGCGATGGCCAAAGGAAAACCATTTGTTTCCTGAGATTTTAATAAATATTTACCCGAAAAATCATAAGCCTGTTCACTTCTTGCACCACTAATAGTAAACCAATTGGTAACACCGTATAGAAACTTTAATTGAGTTACTGCATTATCAAGTCCATATGCACCTTCAAAACCATCTTTAAGTGACCCAAATCTATGGGCAACAATAAAATAAAAATCTCCTTTAGCAGCTAGTTTTGTTGATTCAATATTTACAATTTTTAGACCTTTAAATGCTGACTCAACTTTGCTTTTTTGGGTAGTTGCTGTATCAATGTCCTTCAACAAATCCTCTTGAGCAATCATAGTTATAGGCAATAAGAGTAATAGAATAATTTTTTTCATTTTTTTTTCATTTTATTGTTTAATTGTGCATTGATCCATTTGAATTTCCTCTAGTAAATCATCAAAACCAACCACTCTTCCTTTCAAAGCTATAGAATTTTGAAGTTTTAAAGTATTTGGTATACTATTTGTAAACCTGGCCAGCAACTTTTCGTCAACCGTAATTATCTTATTGGATAAATCTAAGTTTGTAATTTTGCCGTATATCTCGATAGTCTTATCTATATATTTTGCATTGGCTAAGCTATCATTTTGTTGAAATGCAGTATAAACTTCTTTAACAGAAGCAGAATAGGAAACAGTTTCGGTTGATATGTCACGATGACTTTTATACATATATCTATAAGCGGCGAAAGCTAAAATCAAAAGAACTGTTACAGCAATGAGTATTTTTTTTTTCATGAGGTTTAATTTATTGATTGCAAATTTAATTATTTATTGGTGAGCTAGAATTTTTACTAACTTTTTTATTTATTTTTGAACAAATAGAAAATACTATGAAGCAATTAAAACTAACATTATTATTTATGCTTTTTGTCATCCTTCAGTATGGATGTACAAACGATTCAACATCTGATTTAATTGATACTTCAACAGTTGGTGAAATCACGTATACCAATACAACTAAAGCCATTTTTGATAACAACTGTATTCCATGCCATGCAACTGTACCCGTAAATGGAGCTCCAATGTCCTTGACTACATACGAATTTGTCAAGAGCGCGGTTTTAACCCGAGGATTAATGGATAGAATTTCCAGACCACAAGGTTCACAGGGAATGATGCCAAATGGTGGGACAAGATTACCACAAACAACAATCGATAAAGTTTTTCAATGGGCACAGAATGGTTTGCCAGAATAAATAATAAATAGTTATGAAAACGAAATTAGTAAGTCTTTTGATAGTAATTAGTTTGAGCAGTTTTGCTCAAACCAAAATGATTACTAAAAGTGGAAAAGTAACATTTGAAGCTTCTGTTCCTGCTTTTGAAGAAGTAAAAGCAAAAAATGAAACTGTTACCGTTGTGCTAAATACAAGTACCGGAGATATTGCCAGCTTGGCTTTGGTTAAAGGGTTTCGCTTTAAAATAGCATTGATGGAAGAACATTTCAACGAAAATTATATGGAAAGTGATTCGTATCCAAAAGCAACTT
>JAYTNO010000104.1:0-11659 GCA_043748275.1 Flavobacterium sp.
ATTCAAAAGTAGTTTCCAACCTAAAAATGTGACCAAACCTGCCATTATCAAAGAACCAAAAAGCGGAATAAATCCTAAAATAATTTCTCTTAAATCTAAAACTCGTTTGCCAATTCCAACAAATAATAATAACAAAAACAATATAAAAGACCCAATAACCATCGGCATTACCCAAACAAAAGGATAACTTACAAAATTAAAAGGAGTGTTGAAATAAACATCGTCTTCAGCAGTGTTTAAATTGGTAAGATTGACATTAGAAAAATGTTTTAATAATGGCATTAAATAACAACCTTGATGTTCGATTGTGGTAGGATTGATATGAGCAAAATTGTCTTGAACCGTGTGATAATTATAATGATTGTCAATAAAAGCAAAGTTAAATCCTTGAATTTTTCCTTGTTCACGAAAAACAGTCAAATCGGTATCGTTGGGCAACATTTTATATATGCTATACATTAACGAGTTCGATACAGGATATTTTACATCTGCATCTTTAAAGGCTTTAATCATTGCAGCATTTCCCTTATTGACTTCCATCAACATATAACTCGGACCAGAAGTACCACGAGCTTCAAAGTTGAGAGCCAAACCAATATCATTGGACAATTTGCTTTGCGTAACAAATAGCGCTGCACCATTTAACCCTAACTCTTCAGCATCAGAAAAAAGGATAATGATATCATTTTTGTGTTTGGTTTTAGCGTACAAAAATGCCCGAACACTCTCTAAAATAGTTGCAACTCCACTTGCATCATCACTTGCTCCTTTAGAAATAGAGTGTGGTGCACTGTCATAATGAGAAAGCAAAAGCAAAGCTTTAGAATTGTTTGACCCTTTTATTCTAGCAAGAATATTTCTAGATTTAACCAGATTTCCCCAATCGGTGAGTGTTGTTCCTTCTTGAATTTGAGTTTCTAAACCTAATTTTTGAAGTTCAGCAACCAAATAATTTTCAACAACTTTATGATTTGCCGAACCAACATAATGTGGTTTTTGGGCAATGGTTTTTATTTGTTCTAATGCTCTATTGGTCGAAAATTCCGAAAACGATTCGTTTTTAGAAACCCATTGAGGCATCATAAAAAAATAGATAGCAACCACAACACACGAAAGAAATACAATCGAAAATATAGAAGAGTAATTTTTTTTCATTTTTTAATAAATTAAATATCTTTTTTTACCAACATAAAAAAATCATTATCCAACAACATATATCCTTGATCATATACAAAACAGTAAGTGTTTCCAGTTTTAGTATTCAAAACGTTGGTGTAAAATTCAAAATCAAATCCTTTACTAATAAGTTTTGACCGTGTTGTTTTGCTTTTTCCTTCAACATTTAGCTCGCTCAAAATGCGATAATTTTTCCGCAATTTGTTATTTACATTGCGCATAAAATTAGTGCTGTCTTTATTTATTTTGTTATTATAGGCGTTTCTGCAACCGTCACTACAGAATTTTTTGTCCTCACGACCTACAATTTTTTCACCACATTCCAAGCAAGTTTTACTCATAGGATATTAGAATTTTGATATTAATTTTTTTAAGGAGCAAAATGGCTCGGTCTTTTTTTAGTTTCCATTTTCCTGCTTTTCGTTTCAATCTTTTTATACTATTTTGGGTCAAAAACCCAAAACATTATAAAAAGGATTTCCACTGCAATCAGGGCTAATAGTTGTTTTTTTCGTTTACTTATTTTAGAATTAATTCTTTTAAAATCAATCAAATATATATAATTTTTTCCAATTACAAACGGTTACAAACATTTACAACCGAAAGTAAGTGGTAAGCAACCGAATATTATTTGCAAGCTGTCACATCTTTGCACTGTCGAAATGAAACAAAAATAATTGTTCATTACAACACAGAAAAAAAATAATTACAAATAACATTTAAATTTTAAACGCCATGAATGCATTAAGAAACAGAGTACAATTAATTGGTCACGTAGGAAACGAACCAGAAATTAAATCCTTTGAAGGAGGAAAAAAATTAGCCAATCTTACTATCGCTACAAACGAAGTATATTATAAAGATAATGGCGACAAAGTAGAAAATACCGAATGGCATCGAGTAACCGCTTGGGGAAAAACTGCAGAAATCATCGAAAAGTATGTAACCAAAGGAAAAGAAGTAGCCATTGAAGGAAAACTAACACATCGTTCTTATGACGACAAAAATGGTGAAAAAAGATACATCACCGAAGTAATTGTAAATGAGTTACTTTTGATAGGGAAATAATTTTCGATCTATTATTCTAAAAGCGACATGACTTAGGTTTTGTCGCTTTTTTCATTTTTTTTAAAACAACAAAGAAAAAAAGATGTCGAGAATGGTTTTTATAATATTGAACTAGCTTTAACTAGACATTCATTAATTTTTCAAAAAAGTCCAAAAATTCTCCAACAACAATACCATCAATCAATCCGTGATGCACATGTACAGACATTGACATGGTTTTTTTGCCATTTTCCTCCATCATTTTTCCAAACGAAATTTTTGGGCAACTATCTGGCCAAGTAAAACTTCTGGCGTGAAAAAACGAAGTAAAATTAACCCAAGGTAATGCTGAAAAGTGAATTAAATTTTCTGAAAATTCACGAGTAAAAAGACCAGAAGTGGTTTGTATTCTTGCTATTTCTTTCCGAACAATTTCGGAGAAAACAGATACATCATTATCATATTCTATTAATGAAAATCCAAATGTTTTATCCTCACGAAGTATCGTTGCAGAAGCATCAATTTTGTCAAAAATATAAATTTCATCTTCAATAATTCTATATCGAAAAGGTTCTATACTATTGACAGCAACCAGTGTTTTGTGCAAATAATAGGTAAAAAAAGAAACTTCTAATTCTTTTGATTTTTGATACGCTTTGGTGCAATCAATTGTTGTAGTGATGCCAAAAAAAGGCTCTTGCATTTGTTTAAAAAACAAAAAATGTTCTTTTCGATTCCAAGTTTCGAGGTTTAGTTTCTGTTTCATTTTTTAAGATTAAAAAAAATTAAACCATTAAGACTTAAAGTATCTTAATATCTTAATGGATTAAAAAAATCTAAAAATCAATTACAATATCAAAATTCAAATTTTAAAAAAAGTATTAAACCTTAATTCCTTAATGGTTTTTAATAATAAATGAGCGAACTTATTTTAATAAAATTGGTAAAACTTCAGTGATTTTATCTAAAGTTCTAAAATTGGGATGCTCTACTTTATGACTAATTTTTTCATGTTCCCAAGTAGTATGAAACGGAATGTGAACCGCATAACCACCAATTCCTAAAACGGGTAAAACATCAGATTTTAGAGAATTTCCAATCATAAAAAATTCACTTGGTTTAATTTCTAAACGCATTAAAAGTTTTTGATAATTGACTTCTTGTTTGTCTGCCATAACTTCAATATGATGAAAATAATGTCCCAAACCTGAACGATGCAATTTGCTTTGTTGGTCTTTCAAATCGCCTTTGGTGGCAACAATCAATTTATATTTTCCGTTCAAGGCTTCAAGAGTTTCTTCAACACCATCTAATAATTCGATTGGTTTTTGAAGCAATTCTTTTCCGGCAATAATAATTTTTTCGATAATTTCCATCGAAATGGTATTGTCTGAAATCTTCATGGCAGCTTCAATCATAGAAAGAATATAACCTTTGATTCCGTAACCATATAATTCTAAATTGGCAATTTCGGTCTTAAACAATTCTTGTGACAATCCTTGATGCGATAAATAATCACTCATCAAACCACAGAATTTTTCCTCTACTTCTTGAAAATAGGGTTCGTTGACAAATAAGGTATCGTCGGCGTCGAAAGCGATTACTTTTAGGTTCATTATTTAATTAATTTTCAAATTTTAGTATAACAAATTGTTTTGCATTTTCATTGAAATGACCCACATATGTTTTATCTTTTATTGAAAATATGGTAGGATATTTTATTTCTGAAAAGCCATTGAAAAAAGTACAAATTTTACTTGTAATACAACTATTTACTTTCCCATCTTGCAATACATTATCTGAAGATACTTGAGAATTTATAGATATAATATTTCTACTAGAAATATAATTATTATAAAAAGAATTTGTTAAAACTACAGAAAGTATAGCTCCAATTAAACCTCCTCCAATAGGCATTGCAAAGTAATTAAATTTTTCTTCATCTTCATCAATCTTTTTAATTCTTGCAGAAATACCTCCAAATGAAACTAGTTTGTTGTTTTTATAATTATAACAACTTATACCAATTCTGGAATTTAATAGTATTTGTAAAAACTGATCTGTGCTTTCTATTTTTGAATGCCCTCCTATATTTACCCATTCAGACAAAAAATCAGATCTTTTAAATGGAATTTCATCTTTTGAATTAACAATATATTCATTTATTAAAGTTTTGTCAAGATTTTTAATAGAAAAATTAATACCGTAAGATGAAATTGCAAATTGATACAGTTTGTTTTCAAACAAGTAGGAATTGGATTGAATTGAGGAGTCATTCAAACTTTCAATATTTGTTTTTTCTAAATCAGTTGTCGTAACATTAAAATCAATAAGATTAATTTTAACTAACTGGGTCATTTTGTTTGAATTATCGAATGTTAATGTTAATTCATTATTTAAAAGATATGCTTTACGTTTTTTTGAACTAATTGCTAAAGAAGTAGGTATAGAATAATCTATATTTTGAAGTTCAAAAGAAAACTCAAAAGATTCGAAATGTTCTTTAAATAAATCAAATAAATTTGCTCTACTATTATTAGAATCTAAAAAAGTATGGTCACTTATATTAATAGTTTTTATATCCAATTGATTTTTATTATTGAATTTATATAACTTTACAATACTAGAATTATCAATAATTGACAAGCAATAAAAGTTATCATTTGTGGAAAAAAATTGTAATACATTTTCTCCTTTAAAAGATAATTCTTGTGTTAAATTTGAAGTTTTTTTGTTCTTAAAATCAATACTTTGAAAACTAATTTTGTCAAAACTTTTAGAAATCCAAATCAAATTAATATTAGAATCATTTTTTGTAAACCCAACAAGATTGTTTATTTTAATATTCGGAATTACAGAAGTTAAAGTATCAATTATTTCTAATTTATTATTATAATGAGTTGCTCTAATTTTTTTAGAATTTGAGATAAATAAATATACTTCATTATTTGATTTATCAACATAACTAAATGACTTTCCCCCTTTTTTTAAATCAAAAGGTATTGAAGTAATATAGTTTTGAGAATGGACTTTTAATCCAAAAAGCAACAAAAAAATTAGACTAATTAAATATTTCATATCTATATAAATAAAAAACAGTAATTTTTTACGAAATCAAAGCACCATTTCCCACACCATCAACATCAGGATTTACAAAAACCAATTTCCCATCTGGCAGATTAGTCATCAAAATCATTCCTTGACTTTCAACTCCACGTAATGCTCTAGGAGCCAAATTTACCAATACCGTAACACGTTTTCCAACCACTTCTTCTGGCGAAAAATGTTCGGCAATTCCAGAAACAATGGTTCTTACATCCAATCCAGTATCTACTTTTAAAACTAAAAGTTTGTTGGCTTTTGGCATTTTTTCAGCTTCAATAATGGTTCCAACTCGTAAATCTAATTTTGAAAAATCTTCAAAAGTTGTCGTTTCTTTTTGTGCTTCTATCACTTTATTTTCAGCTTTATTCGCCACTTTAGTAGCTTCTAGTTTGTCTATTTGTTTTTGTATTTCAACATCTTCAATTTGGGCAAACAATATTTCGGCTTCACCAATTTGATGTCCAACCGAAATTAAATCAGAAATACCAGTTACCGAGTTCCAACTTGATTTTTTAAGATTTAAAATTGTTGCCAATTTGTTTGAAGTAAACGGAATAAAAGGTTCAGACAAAATGGCTAAAGCAGCTGCAATTTGCAACGCCACATACATTTGTGTTTGCACACGTTCTGGATTGGTTTTTACCATTTTCCAAGGTTCTTCGTCTGCTAAATATTTATTTCCTAAACGCGCAACATTCATCAATTCGCCTTGAGCTTCTCTAAATCTATAACGTTCAATAGAGCTAGAAATTACAGCTGGATATGCACGCAATTCATTCAAAGTTTGTTCGTCTACAGCAGAAAATTCATTTGGTTGAGGAACAATACCATCATAGTATTTATTGGTTAAAACCACCACACGATTGATGAAATTTCCAAAAATCGCTGCCAATTCATTGTTATTTCTTGCCTGAAAATCTTTCCAAGTAAAGTCGTTGTCTTTAGTTTCTGGCGCGTTTGACGTTAATGCATATCGTAAAGAATCTTGCTTATCTGGAAAATCTTCTAAATATTCGTGCAACCAAACAGCCCAATTTTTTGAAGTCGATAATTTGTTTCCTTCTAAATTTAAGAATTCATTTGCCGGAACATTTTCTGGTAAAATAAAACTTCCTTCAGCTTTCAACATCGCTGGAAAAATAATACAATGAAAAACAATGTTGTCTTTCCCTATAAAATGAACCAATTTTGTATCGTCTTTTTTCCAATAATCTTCCCAGTTTTTTCCTTCTCTTGCTGCCCATTCTTTGGTAGAAGAAATGTATCCAATTGGCGCATCAAACCAAACATATAGTTTTTTTCCTTCAGCACCTTCAACCGGAACATCAATTCCCCAATCTAAATCGCGAGTTACAGCTCGAGGTTTTAATCCATCGTCCAACCACGATTTTACTTGACCTAAAACATTTGCTTTCCAATCTTTTGCGTGACCTACTAAAATCCATTCTTTCAAAAAATCTTGATATCTATCCAATGGTAAAAACCAATGTTTAGTTGATTTTAATATAGGAGTTTCGCCAGTAATTGTCGATTTTGGATTAATTAAATCAGTTGCATTAAGTGTTGAACCACATTTCTCACATTGGTCACCATAAGCTTCTTCGTTGCCACATTTTGGGCAAGTACCTATTACAAATCGATCAGCAAGAAACTGGTCAGCTTTTGCATCATACAATTGCTCGGTAACTTCTTCAATAAAATCACCATTATCATATAATTTTCTAAAAAATTCCGAAGCAGTATCGTGATGTATTTGTGAAGAAGTTCGAGAATAATTATCAAACGAAATTCCGAAATCCAGAAACGATTTACGAATAATTGCATCATATTTATCAATTACTTCTTGAGGCGTGATGCCTTCTTTTTTGGCTTTCATAGAAATGGCAACACCATGTTCATCGCTTCCACAAATAAAAGCAACATCTTTTCCTTGTAGTCTCAAATAACGGGCATAAATATCAGATGGAACATAAACGCCTGCCAAATGCCCAATATGAATTGGTCCGTTTGTATAAGGCAATGCTGCGGTAATCGTATATCTTTTAGGATCTTGTAACATTATAAATTGAGTATATCGTACAAAAATAAGAAATTTATTTTTGTCATTGCGAGGTTACGAAGCAATCAGAAGCTTTTTCCAGCTTTCCGCTATATCTTTTTATACTAGTCAGGTTTTTTTAAAACCTGACTAGTATAAAAAGGATGCCGCTTCAATCTGGGCTAAAACATCCGTTTTCAATTCAACTAAATTTATATATTTGTAGTTCAGTTTTTTAATTCAAAAATGAAGAAATCTTTATTCTTAATTCTATTTTCACTATTCTCAATTAACATTCATTCACAAAAAAAGATGATTGCACCACCATATTTAAAAAAAGGCGATACTGTCGCAATTGTTTCTACTGCCAGAAAAAATATTGATGACAATTTGAAACCATCGATAGATTTATTGCATTCTTGGGGTTTAGAAGTGGTTATAGGAACCACAATTGGACTTGATCGTGACCAGCTTGCAGGAACAGATGAGGAACGAGCCGAAGATTTTCAAAAACAACTAGACAATCCAAATATCAAAGCCATTTGGTGTGTGCGTGGTGGTTACGGAACAGTGAGAATGATAGATTTGTTAGATTTTACAACATTCAAACAAAACCCAAAATGGATTGTTGGTTTTAGTGATGTAACTGTTTTGCATAGTCATTTAAACAATTTGGGTTATCAAACCATTCACGGCACAATGCCTATAAGTATTGAAAGAGCTTCATTCGAAGCTAAAGAAACACTACGCAAAGCATTATTTGGAGAAAATTTATCTTACTCTATTTCTTGTGACAATATGAATAAAATGGGTATTGGTAAAGGGGAATTAGTAGGAGGAAATTTGTCTATTTTATACAGTTTATTGGGTTCAGCTTCAGCAATAGATTGTACCGATAAAATACTTTTTCTAGAAGATCTTGATGAGTATTTGTATCATATCGATAGAATGATGATCAATCTCAAACGAAATGGTTGCCTCGAAAGTTTAAAAGGAATTGTAGTTGGCGCAATGACCAAAATGAAAGACAACGATATTCCTTGGGGGAAAAATGCTTTAGAAATTATTCAAGATGTAGCTAAAAAATACAATATTCCAATTGTATATAATTTTCCTGCGGGACATATTCAAGACAATCGCGCTTTGATATTTGGAAAACAAGTAACATTAGAAGTAAACGATTTAGAAACAAAACTTACTTTTGAATAGATTAAATAATGGCAGAACATAATGAATTAGGCAAACTCGGAGAAGAACTTGCTGTAGATTTTCTGCAAAAAAGCGGTTATGATATTCTTGAAACCAATTGGGTTTTTCAAAAAGCGGAAATAGACATTATTGCTCAAAAAGAATCAATCCTTGCTGTTGTGGAAGTAAAAACACGTTCTTCAACCGATTTTGGATTGCCTCAAGATTTTGTAAAACCCAAAAAAATCCAACTTTTGGTAAAAGCCGTAAATGAATATGTGATTTCAAATGATTTAGATGTCGAAGTACGGTTTGATATTATAGCCATTCACAAAGAGTCTAAAGAATTCATTATCGAGCATTTAGAAAATGCATTTTACCATTTTTAATTAGAAATAGTTTAACATATGTTTCTTTTTAGAATTGAAATATTAACTACATTTGAAAAAAATTAGCTTACAACATTATGCGTAAAATTATCCTTATCCTTTCTCTATTTTCTTTTCTAGGAATAACCGCTCAAAGAGAAGTTTCTAAAAAAATCACAGAACTTGTTGCTCAAAATGAGAATTTCAAATCATATACTGTTTTGAATGCCTCTACAGATATCAAAACAACAGAGTCTCAAAAGACCGTTAGTATTGCAACTTATGCAAAAATTGATTTGCAATCTGTTGCTGCAATTTTAAGAGATAAAGAAGAATTTATTGAACTTGCTATTCCTTATCAAAACGAAATTATAGAAGTACAACTTTACAAAGTCAATTTGTTTGCCGAAGGTTTTCATGTTGATACAGACAAATCAAAAGCAATTCCTTATGAAAAAGGTGCGCATTATCGCGGTATTGTAAAAGGAGATTATAATTCGATTGTATCATTTAATTTTTTCAATAATGAATTGAATGGAATAATTTCAAACGAGCGTTTGAGTAATTTGGTTGTAGCAAAATTGGATAAAAAAGGCAATGTTTCAGATTACATTGTATATGCGGATAAAGATTTGAAAATCGTGAACGATTATAAATGTAATGTAAAAGAGACTCCAAATATCGCTAATGAAACGAACAAAAATAGTACTGCAACTCCAAATAGTACAAAATGCGTAACGATGTATTTTGAAGTAGATAATGATTTGTATGGTAATAATAATAACAATACAACAACTACAACCAACTGGATGAATTCGGTTTTTAACAATGTTCAGACCTTGTATGCCAATGACGGAATAACCATATCTTTAAAATCTATTTTTATTTGGACAACACAAGATCCTTATGATGGTATTGGTACTTCGTCTTCAGATTATTTGTTTAAATTTAATGAAGTAAGACCAGTTTTTGATGGAGATGTAGGTCAACTTGTTGGTATTGACCAAGGTGGTTTAGGAGGTGTTGCAATTGGTACAAACGGAATTTGTACCCAAGATAATTTTAGTTATTCTGATGTTGATTTTAGTTTTAATACAGTACCTACTTTTTCTTGGACAATACAAGTGATATCTCATGAATTTGGTCATTTACTAGGTTCTCCTCATACTCATGGTTGTTATTGGAATGGAAATAGTACAGCAATTGATGGTTGTGGGCAACAAGCAGGTTATAGCGAAGGCGACTGTCCAAACGGACCAATTCCTTCAAATTCTGTAAAAGGAACTATTATGAGTTATTGTCATTTGGTAAACAATGTAGGAATCAATTTGGCAAACGGATTTGGTCCTCAACCCAAAGCACGAATATTAGCCTCTGTAAATGGCGGAACTTGTTTGAGTACAGATTGCATTAATACTTGCATCAATAGAGTTTCAAGTATTAACATTGTTGCAACAACAAATACAACAGCATCTTTGAGTTGGGTTGATACAAGCACTTCCAATTGGCAAGTTTCGGTTTCTCCGATAACTAGTTCAACAATAAATTGGGTTTCTGTATCAACAAATAGTTATGTAGCATCTGGATTGTTGCCTAACACTTTTTATAGAGTTAGAGTTCGACCAAATTGTAGTTCTGGATTAACATCAGCAAGTCGTCAAAGTGTTTTTTTAACAACAGCAACGTATTGTAACGGAATTGTTCTTACTGATACAGGTGGAACTTCTGGTGATTATACTGATTCTGAAAATTATGTAAGAACCATAATACCAAATGTAGCCAACAGAAAAATCAATCTTTCTTTTTCAAGTTTTGATTTAGAAACCGATTATGATTATCTATTTGTATATGACGGAAACTCAACAAGTGCCAACGATTTAAGTGGTGGTGGTTTTACAGGAAGTACAATTCCTGGCCCATTTACATCAACTGCTGCTGATGGTTCATTAACATTAAAGTTTTACTCTGATGGTGGTGTTGTAGCTCCAGGTTTTGTGGCTAATGTATCTTGTCAATCTACTTTAGCATCAACAACATTTGAGCCTAATATTGATTTTACTTATTCTCCAAATCCAACAAACGGATTGGTAACTATAAATTCAAAAACAACAATAAAAGAAATTTCAGTTTACAATCTAGAAGGTCAATTGCTGTATCAAAATAAGAATCAAACCAATACTTCAAAAGTTGATTTGAACTCTTTTGCATCCGGAACCTATTTCTTTAAATTGAAATTTAATGACAAAGAAGCCAATTTTAAGATTTTGAAATTCTAATAATATCAATTTAATAAAATTAAAAAAACCCGGTTACTTTTTAATGTAATCGGGTTTTTTGTTTATTTTTCTAATAGTTCCATCAGTTCTAAAGCACGACGAATCGATTTTACATTTTCGAAAGTGATCAATAATCGCAAACCATTTGGAGTTTGTTTTTCTTTCATTTTACACAAATTAGATTGTTTTTGTACAAATTGTAGAACACTGTGAAATTGTGTAGATGTATAATAATCGCTTTGTTGGTCTGATACAAAATAAGCAATCATTTTACCTTGTTTCATCACTAGTTTTTCAATTCCCATTTTGGTAGCAATCCATTTTATTTTAATACTGTTGAGCAATGAAATGGCTGGTTTTGGTAATGCTCCAAAACGGTCAATGAGTTTATTTTGATAAGCTTGAAGCTCTTCTTCGGTTTTTATTAAGCTCAATTCGTTGTATAAATTCAATCGTTCAGA
>JAYTNO010000105.1:0-11642 GCA_043748275.1 Flavobacterium sp.
AGCCAAAGATGATAAAGATGCGCTTGACAGAATAAAAAGTATTGTGGGTAAAATTGGAGATTATGACAAAGCAGGATTTAATAGAGAAAAATCTGAAAAACCTGCCTTAGATGAAAAGGATATCTATGGCATCATTCCAAAATCTCGTGCTGACCAATATGATATGTACGAAATCATAAAACGGTTGGTAGACAATTCTGAAATGGATGAATATAAAGGTGATTATGGTAAAACACTCATAACTTCCTATGCTAGAATTGATGGTTGGGCTGTTGGTATTGTTGCCAATCAACGCAAAGTGGTAAAAACTGCCAAAGGAGAAATGCAATTTGGTGGAGCCATTTATTCAGATTCTGCAGATAAAGCCACACGATTTATAGCCAATTGCAACCAAAAGAAAATACCATTAGTTTTTGTTCAAGATGTAACGGGTTTTATGGTGGGTTCAAAAAGTGAACATGGAGGTATTATAAAAGATGGTGCCAAAATGGTAAATGCCGTTTCCAACTCAGTGGTGCCAAAATTTACAGTAATTGTAGGTAACTCCTATGGTGCAGGAAATTATGCCATGTGCGGAAAAGCTTATGATCCTAGATTGATATTTGCTTGGCCAAGTGCTGAACTTGCCGTTATGGGTGGTACACAAGCCGCAAAAGTATTGGTTCAAATTGAAGCTTCATCGCTTAAAGCAAAAGGTGAAATTGTAGACGAAAAAGTAGAAACAGCCTTGTTTGATAAAATAAAAGCCCGATATGATGCGCAAGTTTCTCCTTATTATGCTGCTTCTAGATTATGGACAGATGCTATCATTGACCCATTAGAAACTAGAACTTGGATATCAATGGGGATTGAAGCAGCCAACCACTCACCTATTGAAAAGAAATTTAATATGGGTGTTTTACAAGTTTAAAATAACATTTTTTAATTTTTTAAAAGCATATTTTTTTAGAAATCAAATAAGTCAACTTTTTTATGAAAAAAATTATTCTATTCATCATTTTTTTTAGCTTTTGCATTAGTTGCAACTCTATTAAACAACACAATGCACATTTAAATGATTTAATTTCTGAAAATAAATTAAAATCTGATGTTGATTTTGCGTACAAAAAATTACAAAGACTGCATCCAAAATTAAATTGGTATATTTCTAAAAAAGATTTGGATTTCAAATTTGATAGTTTAAAAAATACTATTTCAAAACCTATGACAAGTTTGGAATTTTATAAAAAATTAAGTCCCGTAGTTTCATCTGTTCGACAAGGACACTTAATAGTGACTCCAGCAATAAAAATTTATACCCCAAAAGAAACCAAAGCTATCGCAAAAAAGGGAATTAGTCCATTATCACAATTTGATTTTGAACTTTTTAATGATAAATTATATGTTGTGAAAAATAAATCTTATGATAAATCTATAAAAACTGGAACAGAAGTAGTTTCCATAAATGATAAAAATCCTGTAGAATTAATCAAAGAATATAATAACTATTTCACCTCAGACGGTTTTAATACTACTTTCAAGAAAAATTATTCTGCAAGGGCATTTACTAGATTTTATATTTTTGAAAATGGTTATAAAGACAGTTTGAAATATGATTTTAAATTTAATGACAGTATAAAAACAGTTTACATAAAAAGAAAAGTAGTCGACACAACAGGGATTAATAAAAAAAGTATCCCAAAAAAATTAACCACTGTTGAGAAGGCTTTAAATGAAGCTAAAGAAAAAGCTATTAAAATTGACAAAAGCACTTATGGTTATGACGATATCGCAAAAAGGAATAACCGAGAATTTAAATTTAATGAAAAAGACAGTAGCATTGCTATTATAAAAATTAATAGTTTCTCTAAAGGAGATTTTAGCAAATTCTATGAAGAAAGTTTTAAAAAGATTGCTGATAAAAAAGCCAAAACATTAATTATAGATTTACGCAATAATAGTGGTGGTAGATTACCCGAAATTTCAGAATTATATTCCTATTTAGCAGATTCAACATTTGTTTTTTTGAATAAATCTGAAGTTGTATCAAAAACTAGTATGTTTAACATTGACTATTTTAAAGGTGGATCAATATTTTTAAAAACTTTAAAAGTTATTGGAGCTCCATTTGTCTATAGTTATTTGTATTTTAAAGTACACAAAAAAAATGATGGAAAATATTATTTTTCAACATATTCAAAACCACAAAAGCTTAGTTCAAATGCTTTTAAAGGGAAAATCTATGTGTTAATTAATGGTGGCAGTTTTTCGGCATCAAGTATTATTTCTACAAATTTAAAAGGGTCAAAAAGAGCCACATTTGTAGGTGAAGAAACTGGAGGAGCTTATAACGGAACAGTTGCTATGATGATGCCTGTAGTAGAATTGCGGAATTCAAAAAATAAAATCAAAATTGGTTTAATGGCTTGTACTCCAAACTATCAAACAGAAACATTTGGTCGTGGTATTTTTCCAAATAAAGAAATCACTCCAACATTAGAAGATCGTATCAAAAATAATGATCCCGAAATGAATTGGATATTAGAGGATATTAAAAAAATGAAATGAAATAATACATCTTTAATTGTAACAAAAGCTAAAATCTATTACTTATCTAGTAGATTTTTTTTTATTTTTATATCATGAAAAAAACAACACTACTTTCCTTTATTTTATTGAGTTTTTTTAAACTAACAGCTCAAGAAACTTTTACCAGAAAAGATTCGCTTCACGGAAGTTTGCGACTAACACGAACGTGTTATGATGTTTTGAGATATGATTTGAATATTAAAATAAACCCGAGTGAAAAATCAATTGTTGGGTATAATGATATTGCATTTAATGTTGTTGCATCAACTTCAAAAATTCAGGTGGATTTGTTCGAAAATATGAAAGTGGATAGTATTATTTTCAAAAACAAAAAATTGAAATACAATAGAGAATTCAATGCTGTTTTTATTGATTTTGAATCACCTTTAGTTTTAAATTCGCATCAGAAACTCCGTTTTTATTATTCTGGAAATCCAATTATAGCCAAACGTGCTCCTTGGGATGGCGGATTTGTTTTTACAAAAGACAGTAACAATAATCATTGGGTTGGAGTTGCTGTTCAAGGTACTGGAGCTAGTTTATGGTTTCCGTGCAAAGATTCTCAAACAGACGAACCTGATTTGGGTGCAACAATAAAAGTTGCTGTTCCAAACGATTTGATGAATGTTTCTAATGGCCGATTCGTTGGAAAAGAAGATTTAAAAAATGGTTATACTCGATGGGATTGGGAAGTAAAAAATCCAATCAATAATTACGACATCACTGTTAATATTGGTGATTATGTTCATTTTGGAGAAAACTATAATGGTCTCGATTTAGATTATTATGTATTGCGAGAAAACGAAGCCAAAGCAAAAATTCAGTTTGAAGAAGTAAAACCAATGATGGATTGTTTTCAAAGTAAATTTGGCACCTATCCATTTGTTGAAGATGGTTATAAATTGGTAGAAACATCCTATTTAGGAATGGAACATCAAAGTGCTGTTGCCTACGGAAATCAATATACGAAAGGCTATTTAGGAAATGATTTATCTGGAACTGGCATTGGTTTATTATTCGATTTTATTATCATTCACGAAAGTGGACACGAATGGTTTGGCAATAGTATTACAAGTAAAGATGTTGCCGATATGTGGATTCACGAAGGATTTACTTGTTACACCGAATCGGTTTTTTTGGAATGCCAATATGGGTACCAAAAATCTCAAATATATATTAATGGTTTAAAGAGAAATATTGATAACGATAAACCCATTATTGGTCATTATGGAGTTAATAATGAAGGTTCTGGTGATATGTATTACAAAGGTGCTTTATTGCTCAACACCATCAGACATATTATTGCTGATGACACAAAATGGTGGGAATTATTACTTAAATATTCTCAAACTTATCGTCATAAAATTATTGATACCGAAACTGTAATTGCATTTTTCAATCAAGAAAGTGGCCTTAATTTAACACCTGTATTTAAACACTATTTATACTTTAAAAACATTCCAACATTTGAATATCAAATCAAAAAAAAGAAATTAGAATTTCGTTGGAAAAGTGATATCAAAGATTTTAATATGCCATTAGATATTATTATAAAAGGCAAAAAAATTAGAATAGAACCTACTACTTCATGGAAAAAATATCCTTCAAAAATCTCAAATAAATCTGATTTTGCAGTATTTAACAGTGGATTTTTAGTAAACACTAAAAATTAATAGTCAATATTTAATTCTTTTTTATAAATTATGTCCTTGTTTTTGAGTAACTTAGTTTTTAATTTTAAACTAAATTATTATGGAAACTACAATAAAAGGTTTGAATAAATGGGCAAATGCTCATTCCTATAATTCACTTTATATTTTACGAGTAATTCTAGGTGCTTTTTTGATTTATAAAGGTGCTTCTTTCATCACAAATAATAGGGCATTCGAAGATTTAATAGCGCCTTTGACCAACTTTTTAGGCGGAATGCTTTCCTTTCATTACATCGCTGCTGCTCATATAATGGGAGGAATTATGATTATTTTTGGATTGTTAACTCGTTGGGCAATTATTGCTCAATTACCAATATTATTTGGTGCAGTAATAATAAATTTTGTTGGGGATTTAAATGTCCTAAACTTATTACTTTCTATAGTAACTTTATCTGTTAGTCTTTTTTTCTTATTTTATGGAGGCGGAAAAAACTCGGCAGATTATTATTTTAAAATGGAAAAATAAAAATTAAAAAAATCCCTTTTAGAAAATACTAAAAGGGATTTCTAAATTTTTTATTTAAATCTTAATGACTGGCTTCAACTTCTATAGCATCTACATCAATATTTTGTTTTTTCAAGATTCCTTTTACAACAAATCCGTAGTATGCCAAATAAGCAAAACAAATTACAGGAATAAAGTAAGATTGATGAATACCTATAATATCAGAGATTTTACCTTGTAATGGTGGTATAATTCCTCCACCCAAAATCATCATTACCAAAAATGCTGAACCTTGAGAAGTATATTTTCCTAATCCTGTAATTGCCAAAGAGAAAATTGCTGGCCACATAATGCTACAAAATAATCCACCACTCATAAAGGCATAAATGGCAATAGTTCCAGTTGTAAATAAGCCTATCATCATAGCAATCATTCCCATTATTCCAAAAATCATTAACGTTCTTGATGGTTTATCTTGTCCTAAGAAAAACCCAGCTACTTGAAAAGCAACTACAGCTGCATAAGCATATAATGGAGTTACATCTTGACCAGAAATATGGTTAACAAAAAGTACCACACCAAAAGCAATATAAGGAACTACAATTAATAATATTTTGCGAACAGAATTTGATGGATTGAAAACCGAAATTGCTCCAGCCCAACGACCAATCATTAAACTTCCCCAATACATAGAGATATATGGTGCTAATGCAGAACCTGTAATATGACCAAAAACATCTGTTTTTAATAATTCTCCTAAATTACTTTGAATGGTTACTTCTACTCCAACATAGGTAAAAATACCTAACATTCCCAAAACCAATTGTGGATATTTCATTGCACCCCAACCTTCTGGGTTTTTCTGAGCTCTAGCATTTGCAAAAAGCAATCCGAAAACTATAACTACAAGAGTTGCAATCGTTAAATTTAATCCCAAATAATCTTTTTCTTTGTTTTCAATAAATCTAGTGATGAACTCAGCATCTTCATATCTTGAGAAAATATAACCAAAAATAACAACAAGAATAGCTGTAATTGCAATTAATGTTTTCATTGCTTTACTTGCTGGCTCAAATGTTGAATCACTTTTTCCTGAAGGTAATTTTTTAGAAAAATAAAATAATGCTGCTGCTAATAAAAAAAGGCCACCAACAAAAACATAAAGAATTTCCATTTTGTCTAAAGAGTTTGCTTTTTTTGCAAATTCTTCAAGGTTTGCTCCAGCAATTACTCCAAATAATGCTATAGAGACTACTATTGGTCCTATTGTAGTTCCAAATGAGTTGATACCTCCAGCAAGGTTTAATCTATTTGAAGCGGTATGAGCATCACCTAAAGATGCTGCAAAGGGTTGTGCAGATGTTTGTTGCAATGAAAATCCAAGAGCTACCACAAATAATGCTGCTAATATTAATAAATAACTACCTTGAGTAACCGCAAAAATCATAAACGCTGCACCAAAAGTACTGATTAAAAGTCCATTGATAATTCCTTTTTTGAAACCCCATCCGTTAAGGATGTCTTTATTGGCCATACTACTAAAAATAAAAAGCAGCAAAGCACCAATATAATAGGCACCATAAAAAGCAAAATCAATTAATTGGCTTTGAAATTGATCTAGTCCAAATTTAATTTTACAAAAAGGAATAAAAACTCCGTTTGAAGCACCTATAAATCCCCAAAAGAAAAAGACGGTGATTAACGTGTAAAGTGCTGAATTGTTGGTTTTGGTAGTGGTTGGATTCATTAATTAATAAATTTTAATAAATTGAGGTTAATAATTGTGATACTAATAATTTTAAAGTTAATTTTTGATAAATATACATTTAATACAAAACAGACTCTGAAATTATATAATTAGTTATTAACGAAATCGATTTCATTAGTTTAAATATTTTTAAATTACATCGTTTGCGTTTTATATTTTTATTTGAATTAAAGAATTTTATGGAATTGGCATAAAACTTATTGCAGTTCCACCACCAGCAGCTAAAACCAATTTCAATTTAGATTTTGATGTCACTACCAATGATTTTATTTCATAACTAATAGGATTATTTTTCCAATGAGCTGTTTTTCCATCTTGATAGATAATGACTTTGTATTTTTTATTTGGTGATAAAAAGTCTAGTTTTACTTCCGTATTTCTTGCATTTTCATCAGTAATTGCTCCAAGAAACCAGTTTTCTGAATTTTTAGCTTTTCTAGCAATTGTTAAATAATCGCCAGGTTCTGCTTCAAGATATTTAGACTCTTGCCAATCTGCAGCAACATCTTTGATAAATTGAAAAGCATCTGGGTATTTTTCATAATTTTCTATTAAATCTGCAGCCATTTGAAGTGGAGAATACATTGTGATGTATAATGCTAATTGTTTGGCTAAAGTAGTATGAACTTGTTCTGTTTTTTTAGGATCATATACATTCATTTTTATTTCAAATATTCCTGGAGTATAATCCATTGGTCCGCCAAGCAATCTAGTAAAAGGTAAAATAGTTTCGTGCATAGGCGGATTTCCAGTACTCCAAGCATTAAATTCGTTTCCTCTTGCTGCTTCTGCTGCTATATAGTTAGGATATGTTCTGCTATATCCTGTTGGTCGTGAACTTTCGTGTGAGTTGATCATCATTTTATAATCTGCAAAACGTCTGGCTACAAAATTAAAATGGTTGACCATTGTTTGACCATCGTGAAACTCACCACGAGGAATTATACGACCTACATATCCCGATTTTGCAGCAGGATAGCCATACTCTTTCATTAAATTTAATGCACGATCAAGGTGTCTTTCATAATTGGCAACAGAACCAGAAGTTTCGTGATGCATAATCATTTTTACTCCTTTTGATTTTGCATAATCATTTATCTCTTTTAAATCATAATCTGGATAAGGGGTTGTAAAATCAAAAACTTCTTCTTTCCAATTGCCATACCAATCTTCCCAACCTACATTCCATCCTTCAACTAAAACACCGTCGAAACCATTTTTTGCAGCAAAATCAATATATTTTTTTGTGTTTTTGGTAGTTGCACCGTGTTTTCCTGTTGGTATAGATTTGCCTGCTGCATTTTGAGCATTTTGCGATCCTGCATAATCCCAAGTAGATATTCCAACGTGCATTTCCCACCAAATTCCAACATATTTCATTGGTTTGATAAATGAAGTGTCATCAATTTTACACGGTTCGTTAAGGTTTAAAATCATTTTAGAACTTACAATATCTCTTGCATCATTGCTTACCATTATTGTTCTCCAAGGTGATACACAAGGAGTTTGTAAATATGCTTTGTCTCCAATTGCATTTGGGACTAAATGGGAGGTTAATTTAAACTCATTTGGATTAACATCAAGGTGCATCACAGGATAATTTACCACTGCTGCTTCAAAAATATTCAAATATAAATTTGAAGGTGATTTCATCATCAATGGTGATTGAATGACATATTGCCCAGAAATAGATTTTAGACCAATACCATTATTCATATCAATTTTATTGGTATTGATATCAGAAAACAAGGTTTCGTTGTATGCATATTCTTGACTATCAAAATCACCTGGTAACCAAAATGTTTTGTTGTTTTCTGTCAAATTAAATTGGGTTACTTCATCAGCAATGATAAAATAATTCAAGTCTTTTTGTTTAGGAAAATCATATCTAAACGCAACACCTTCATCAAAAACACGAAAAATGATATTTAGTTTCTTTCCTGTTCCCATTTGAGTGAGAGCAATAGTCATCTCATTATAATGATTGTTGATACTTGATTGTTCCCCTAAAACTGGTTTCCAAGATTCATTGAAAGTAGCATTTTTCACACTATCTATTACAAAATGAGAGGCCAAATCTGCACCTTCTTTTAATTTAACACCCATATTACTTTGAGAAATTACGGGTTTGTTTTTGTAGGCAACAGCATATGTTGGCATTCCTTTTTGACCTAATTTAAAATCTAAATCAATTGCTTTTGAAGGAGATTGTACTCTTTGTGCCGAACAAAGCATAAAGGATACTGATAGTAGAAGAATAAATATATTTTTCATTTATATAGAAGTTTAATCTCCAAATATAAATACAATTTATTGAATTTTATAATAAATTATATGCTTAAAAAACGAAAAAAAGGTCATGATTGGTACTTATTTGCCATCAACATACTCTTGAAGGTATTTGAATCTTTCGGTAAGTTTGCCGTTTTCAGTTATTTTGGCTCTTTGCAAAATGCCGTCTTTGTCGCCATTAAAAAAAGCAGGAATTACGTGTTCCATAAACATTTCGCCAAAACCTTCGCTGGCATCTTTAGGTAATTCGCAAGGCAAATTGTCTACAGACATCACCACAATTACACCTGGATGTGTATAGGCAACTTCTTTGTTTTCTGAAGGTAAATATCCAAACAAAGGATCTTCAATTGTAGAGGCTTTGATGGTACACGCAATTGGACCATCGACATCACAGGAGATATCGGCCACTACTTTGATATTGCAATCGGGTGCTTTTAGCATATTTTGAGAAAGGATTATGGGTGCATCATTGCCGTAGAAATGACCCGCCATAAAAATATCGGCTACTTTTGTAAAACGTTCAAAATCTGAAACGTAGTCTTTGGGGTTTTTGTAGAAATCTTCGTGGCCTAGTACTTTGCCATCTTTGCGTTTGTTGTAATCTAAAACATCTAATTGGGTATACACTGGACCATCGTATCTTTTGGAAAGGAAATTCTCGATCGTTACTTCTTTAATTTTAATTCCGTCAAGAATTTCTTTGGCACCCATTCCTACTTTTCCGTGACCGGTAAGCACTATTTTTATAGGTGGTAAGGTTTGTCTTTTTAGTTTTTCTATCAATGCTTGTTTGCCTGAGAGTGTTTCTGCTTTTGGTATGGTAAACAATTCAAATTTTAAACCAAAGGCTCTCAAGCCATTATACGCTCCTACTATACCGGCATAACGACCAAAACCAATTAATCGTTTGTTTTTGGCATCGACAATCGTTTCGTGATCATAAAGCTCGATATTTTTATCTAGAATTGCTTGCAACAATTTTCTGTTGTGGAGTTGTTTTTTTATGGTGTGCGAAAAAAAGAAATACTTTTTGTTGGGAATTAAATCCTCTATAGGCACTTCTTTTACACCAAAAAGCACGTCACAATCGGTCATGTCTTTTGCGATTTCTATTCCTAAGTCGGCATATTGTTGGTCTGTAAATACTCTGATATCCGAGCTTTCTACTTTTATTTCTGCTTCTGGATGTTCTGCTTTTAAACGTGCCAATTCGTCTGGAGTAAAGACTACTCTACGATCTACAGGTACTTTTCTTTCTTTTATGATTCCGAATTTCATTCTTCTTATTTCCATTTTATTTCGAAGCCAAATGTACCGTTTTAAGAAATCGATTTCAAAACTTTTTAGCCAAAATTATTAGGACATTTACTCTTTAACAATCAATGATTTACTCAAAATAGTTAATAAATTGTTTACAACCCATTTCACAAAGTGATTTGAAACATTGGTTTGTTTCGTTATATTTGTTTACAAACTATACTCATGACTATTAAAACCTATATACTCTCTATCCTTTTTCCCCTTTTATTTATCGGATGTACCAAAAGCGATAAATTTGAAGGTGTGTACCACGAAACTTCAGAAAATGGTTTGCCAACCATTATTCCATCAGTAGTACAATACGAAAAACTTAATGCTTCCTTTATAGCCTCAAAAAGAGCTTCTATTCAGCAATTTTGTGATAAATATTGGAAAGATGAAAACCGCAATTTTAGTTTTCTAGTGGCCAAAAATGGTCAAATTATATATGAAAAATACCAAGGTATTGGCGACTGTCAGAAAGAAACCCAAATTACATCGGAAACCCCTTTGCACATTGCATCGGTCAGTAAAGTACTGACAGCTACAGCGGTTTTATTATTGATAGACCGCAATAAAATTGCATTGGATCAAAAAGTAACAACTATTCTTGAGAATTTTCCGTATCCAGAGATTACTGTAAAAAACTTATTGAGTCATCGTAGTGGTTTGCGTAATTATGCTTATTTTACAGAAGATAAAGGCGTTTGGGATCGTAAGCAAACCTTAACCAATCAGGATATTTTGAATTTGTTTACTGAGAAAAACATTGCTTTAGAATATCCGACAGATACCCATTTTAGTTATTGCAATACCAATTATGCCATGTTGGCTCTGATTATAGAAAAAATTACTGGTTTGAATTATCGAGAAGCGATGCAAGAAATGATTTTTAAACCTTTGGGAATGAAAAATACCTATGTTTTTGATTATGAAAAAGACAAAGAATCTGCCATTCCGTCTTATAAGTGCAATAATGTAGAATTGGCTTGGGATTATCTCGATGCGGTTTATGGTGATAAAAACATTTATTCTACGCCTAGAGACTTATTGCGATTTGACTTGGCGAGAAATGCGCCTACCTTTTTGAACCCCAAGTTGCGCAGTCAGATTTATAAAGGGTATAGTAATGAGCATAAGGGAACCAAAAACTATGGTTTGGGCATTAGAATGGTGGAATGGGAAACGGGACAAAAGTTTTATTTTCATAATGGATGGTGGCACGGCAATACATCTTCTTATATTTCGCTTGGCAAAGACCACACGACGATAATAGCCTTATCTAATAAGTTTACCAAAAACGTTTATGCTGTTCGCAAATTGGCACCTTTATTTGGTGATTATCCCTTTGAATTTGCAGATGAAGATTAGTTATTTTAGTATTCTTTACTATATTTTTTGATTTTGATAGCAAAAAACTAAAAAAGGCATTACTTTTGCAGTCCTATAAAAAAAATGGGGTCGACTGGTTTTGACAGCAAGTCGAATTGAAAAGTAAGCACGTCGAGAACTGGGACAATTCTCGTTAATAAAAGGTCTCAAAACACTTACACGG
>JAYTNO010000106.1:0-25426 GCA_043748275.1 Flavobacterium sp.
TAACATCTTCACACGAGATTGTACAGATAAAGTTTTAGAAAAAGTTCCTTTGAAACGGTCAATAAATTCTTGATTATCGGCAATCATGCGTTGTTGTTCGTCGTATGCTTTTTGTTGATGCACTCTACGATCTTTTCTAAGTTCTAGATAATGAGAATATTTGGCTTTATAATCATAAATTCTTCCCATTGTTACTTCTATAGTACGATTGGTGATATTATCAACAAACGCTCTATCGTGAGAAATTACGACAACTGCTTTGGCAGAATTGATTAAGAAATCTTCCAACCATTGAATACTTTCTATATCCATGTGATTGGTTGGCTCATCTAGCAAAATCAAATCGGGTTTTTGCAATAGAATTTTCGCTAATTCGATTCGCATTCTCCAACCTCCAGAAAATTCTGAGGTTTGACGAGTAAAATCTTCTCTTTCGAAACCTAAACCAACTAGAATTTTCTCAACCTCAGCTTCATAATTAATTTCTTCGATAGCATAAAATTTCTCGCTCAAGTCAGAAACGCGTTCAATCAATTTCATATACTCATCACTTTCATAATCCGTTCTGATGGTTAATTGCTCATTGATTTCGTCAATTTCGGCTTTCATTTTAAAAATTTGACCAAAGGCTTTTGAGGCTTCTTCCATAACGGTTGCACCATCTGAAGTCAATAAATGCTGCGGCAAATAGGCAATTACAGCATCTTTCGGTGCCGAAATATTTCCTGTTGAAGGCTTAGCTTCTCCTGCAATAATTTTTAAAAGTGTCGATTTTCCAGCACCATTTTTACCCATTAGGGCAATTTTATCATTTTCATTAATAGCAAAAGAAACATCGCTAAATAAAGTAGTTCCGCCAAATTGTACGGAGATATCGTTAACTGTAATCATTTAAATTCTTAGATTTTTAGATTCGGTTTTTTATTGAATCGAATTTGAAGGTGCAAAGATAGATTAATTGAAGAATAGTGCAATTCCAAAATAAATAAAAATCAAGACTATAATAACGAAATTACTATTTTAAACTTGATTTTTTAGAAATAACATAAATAGTCATAAATTAATCATTAAGAATTATTATCCTAAAATATTTACTTTAGTTTTGTAGTATTAAATACAAAATATGCCCTTACTAAACTATCGTTATTTAGAAAAAATTTTGACAAAACCAAAATTCAAAAAACCTTTTAAGGAAATGAAATTTTCTTTTTTGGTTCGTGTGAGAGTGGCGACATCACTATTTTTCTTTGGTATGGGTTTTTGTTTTTCTAGTTGGGCAAGTAGAATTCCAGATATTAAAACCTTTTTAAATTTAAGTGAAGCTGAATTGGGCTCTATGCTTTTTGCATTACCCATTGGACAATTGCTTGCTATGCCTTTTTCTGGAAAAATTGTAGCTCAATATGGAAGTAAAATCATAGCAATTTACGGACTTATATTATATGCTATTTGTTTAACTTTATTAGGATTAGCAACACATACTTGGCAATTAGCAACGGGATTATTTTTATTTGGTTTTTTTGGAAATTTTTGCAACATTGCTGTTAACACACAAGGAGTTCATACCCAACAATTGTTTGAAAAACCTATTATGGGTTCTTTTCATGGTTCTTGGAGTTTAGCTGGTTTTGGTGGTGCTTTGATGGGTTTACTAATGGTATCATTACAACTAAAACCTTTATATCACTTTTTAATTGTATTGGGAATAATTGGAATTATAATCTTAACCAATCATTCTTTTTTGGTAAAATCTAAAAAAGAAAAAAGCATACAAAAAAGCAAATCATCACTTTTTTCAATCCCAGACAAAAAATTAATATGGTTGGGAATAATCAGTTTTTGCTGTATGGCAAGCGAAGGAATTATGTTTGATTGGAGTGGTGTCTATTTTAAAGATATTGTAAAAGCTCCTGGAGCATTAGTGGGTTTAGGTTATGCCTCATTTATGATAACAATGGCAACAGGACGCTTTTTGAGTGATGTTTTGGTTGATAAATTTGGTCCTAAAAATATTCTAATCATTAGCGGAATTATAATATCAACTGGTTTGTATATGGCTGTACTTTTCCCTTATTTGATTAGTTGTACACTTGCTTTTATGCTAGTAGGATTTGGAGTTTCTAATGTAATTCCGATTGTTTTTAACACTGCAGGAAATTTTAAAAACGTACCAACAAGTATAGCATTGACTATTATTTCAAGTATCAGTTTTATGGGATTTTTAATTGGACCACCAATAATAGGCTATATTGCTGAACTAACAAGTCTAAAATATTCATTCGCAATAATTGGATTATTTGGAATTTTTATTTCGCTTTTGTCTTACAAACTAAAATTATTTAAGTAGAATTTCAGAAGTATCAAATATACAACCTACAAACTCATCCTAAATTCTTCAATAACAGGACTTACTTTGCCATAATCGATTTCTTGAATAAACAATTCGACGGCTTTTGCAGTTTGAATACTAGGCAATACATTGGCTTGATTATTATCTCTAAGAACCGTATTAACGCCAATTGCTTCTATCTTTTTTTGTAAAGTGGTGGCAAGAATTGCTTCTCCCGAGAATATTTTGATTAATCCCATTTTGTTGAATTTTATTTGATTGTGAATTTAATTAATAAAAAATTAATCCTCTTCTTCCATCTCGAAGAAAAGAGGTTCAATCATAATTTTATCTGCCAATACCTCTACTCTTTCTGTTATGGTTGTGGTAAAAAATAAACGTTGTGTTTTTTCGATACTGTTTGATAAACGCAAAACTACTGCATCCATACGATTTCTAAATAAAACATCGGCATCATCAACCACAAACATTTTAACGGTATTGATATTAAATCCTGCTGATGCAAACATCGCATTGACTCTATTGGGTGTTCCTATGAGAACATCACAACCTAACGAAATATGATTCTTATCAAAATCAATATCTCCTTTTTCGTGTACACCAAAAACTCTCAAATCGATATAATTGGTAAGTTTCTTAAACAAATCTACTAGTTCTACCACTTTTTCTTTGTTTTCAACCAAAATCAATGTGCGTGTACTTTCGCCAATGGCTTTCTCCATTCTTTGAATAACATTAATAGCAATGGTAGTTGTTTTTCCTGTTCCTGCTTGTGATTGAATGACAGCATCAGCTCCACTTTTTATGGTAGAAAAAGTTTCCTCTTGCAATTCGTTGGCTTGATCTAAACCAATATCTAGTAATGCTTTTTGTAGTTCTGGATGTATTTTTTTTAAATTCATTTTATTTTTTAGCTATGGCTAATTGTTATTTGCTTGCAAAAAGTTTTACATCAATTTCTGAAATTTCTGTTCCTCCTAATATTATTAATCGTTCAACAACATTTCGTAACTCACGAATATTTCCTGTCCAATCATATTCTTGCAACAATTTTATAGCTGCATCTGAAAAATACTTTGGTGAGTTTCCTTGCTCTTCTGCAATTTTTTGAGTGAAATGTTCAATTAAAAGTGGAATATCGTCTCTCCTATCATTCAAAGCAGGAACTTTTATAAGGATTACTGCCAATCGATGATATAAATCTTCTCTAAAACGACCTTCTGCAATTTCTTTTTTCAAATCTTTGTTGGTTGCTGCAACTACACGAACATTGACTTTGATGTCTTTGTCTGCACCCACTCTTTGTATAAGACTTTCTTGTAAAGCACGTAATACTTTGGCTTGTGCTGCCAAACTCATATCGCCAATTTCATCTAGAAAAATGGTTCCACCATCTGCAGCTTCAAATTTTCCTGCTCTATCTTTTACTGCCGATGTAAAGGCACCTTTGACATGACCAAAAAGTTCACTTTCTATTAATTCTGATGGTATAGCAGCACAGTTAACTTCTATAAGTGGATAATTGGCTCTTTCGCTTTTTTCGTGCAATTGATGGGCAACTAATTCTTTTCCTGTTCCGTTTGGTCCAGTTATCAGCACTCTTGCTTCGGTTTGTGCTACTTTTTCGACCATTAATTTGATATGATTAATGGCTTCGCTATCACCAATCATTTCGTAGTTTTTACTTACTTTCTTTTTCAAGATTTTGTTTTCTACGACCAATTGTTTTTTGTCTAAAGCATTCCGAACGGTATTTAATAATCTATTTAAATCTGGTGGTTTAGAAATATAATCAAAAGCACCCAACCGCATAGTTTGTATCGCTGTTTCCATATCGCCATGACCTGAAATCATAACCATCGGAATTTCGGGTTTTATTTTTTTTACAGCTTCAAGAAGTTCAACACCATCCATTTTGGGCATTTTGATATCACAAAGCACCAAATCATAATCGGTATTTTTGATTTTTTCATAGCCTTGAATACCATCTTCTGCTTCTTCAACTTGATAAGTGCTACTTTCTTCCGAAAGAATTTTGGTTAAAACTCTTCTGATGGAAGCTTCGTCTTCTATGATTAATATTTTTGACATTATGTTTTATTTAACTGCAAAGTTCGTAATGTTTTTTTGCAATGTTGGTAAAAATTCAAATTTGTTATTTTTTTAGCCCCGATTGCAGAGAAATCCTCGCCTTTTTTGGCGAGATTGAAACGGAAAGCGGGAAAAGGGATTGTTGATAAAGCCCAAGCCATTTGCTTCTTAATATTTAAGCCATTTGTATAATTCTTTCCAAGTTGGTTTTTTGCCATACATTAAAATTCCAACTCGGTATATTTTTGAGGCAAACCATACTACGAGGAAAAAGGTTCCGAATAATATTGCTATTGAAAGCAGAATTTGCCACCAAGGTACACCAAACGGGATACGCATCATCATCACTATTGGTGATGTTAGTGGTATCATGGAAAAAACGGTTGCTATCGTGCCATGAGGATCATTCATTACAGTAAAAATTCCGATATAAACTCCTAATATTAAAGGCATTATAATTGGCAATAAAAATTGTTGCGAATCGGTTTCGTTATCAACTGCAGCTCCAATGGAAGCATAAAAAGAACTGTATAAAAAGTAACCTCCGATGAAATAAATAATGAAGCAAATTAAAATAGTTGCAATTGGAAGGTTCCAAAGTTCTTTTATATACGATTGGACCTCACCGCCCATTGCATGTTGTGCATTTTGCATGGCTTCTTGAGTTTGAACTCCTGATGAAGCACCAACTTGAACCCCAAAAACAGACGATAAAATAAACATTGCTGACAAACCTAGAATAGCCCAAATTATAAATTGAAGAATTCCTGCCAAAGATGTCCCGATAATTTTACCCATCATCAATTGATAAGGTTTTACAGAAGAAATAATGACTTCAATAATACGTGAGGTTTTTTCTTCGATAACGCTTCGCATGACCATATTGCCATAGATGATGATAAACATCATAATCAAGTAGCCAAAAGCGCCACCAATACCTATTTTTATTTCGTTTAAGCCTTTTAGAGATTCTTCTCCAGAAGCTTTATTTAGATTTATTGAGACTTCTGCCTTGGCGTTATTGATTTTTATGGTATCTAATCCCTGTAATTGATAGTTTTCTTTGGTGATTTTCTTGGCAATAATATCTTCCAAATTTTCAATAAATAATACTCCTGGACTATCGTTTGAAATGTATTGAATTTCTTTTTGAAGGGTTTTATTATCCGTTGCTTTTGGTATTAATAATAAACCTTCGTAACTTTCTTTGACAATACTGTCTTTTAAAACTTTGGTATCTACTAAAGATAAATTTAGAAATTTGTATTCTTCATCGCTTTTGAATTCGTTTACAAATTTTCCGGTTTCGTCGTGAATTGCTATGGTCTTCAATTCGGCTTTCATAGAACTCAAGTAACCTACAAATACACCGATAGCTACAAATAGTAACGGACTCAAAAAGGTCATTACGATGAATGATTTATTGCGCACTTTGGCAATAAACTCTCTTTTGATGATAAGACTAATTTTACTCATTATTTATCGGTTACGGTTTGAATAAAAATATCGTTTACACTCGGAATTTTTTCCATAAAATGGGTGACTTGTCCACGTTGTATTAAGGTATTGAGCAATTCGTTTGGTGAAGCTGCTCCTAGATTAACTTCAAGTTTTAATTCGTCATTCAAGGATTTGAAATCGGTTTGGGCAAGAGTAAATTTTTGAGACAAATCATACATCAATCCTTCAACATTGTTGGTCAAAATACCCACATCATAGCTATTTTTTCTGAATTGTCTTTTTACATCAGTTAGTTTGCCTTCAATCAATTTATTCGATTTATGAATTAAAGCAATATAATCACACATTTCTTCAACACTTTCCATTCTATGAGTTGAGAAAATAATAGAAGTGCCTTTTTTATTCAGTTCAATAATTTCGTCTTTGATTAAATTGGCGTTGACTGGGTCAAAACCAGAAAAAGGTTCGTCTAGGATAAGTAATTTTGGGTTATGCAAAACGGTTACCACAAACTGAATTTTTTGTGCCATTCCTTTAGAAAGTTCTTGAATTTTTTTGTCCCACCAACCTTGAATTTCTAGTTTCTCAAACCAATAATTAAGGGCTTTTTGTGCATCGTGTCTTGACAATCCTTTGAGTTGAGCGAGATACAAACACTGCTCACCTACTTTCATTGACTTATACAAACCTCGTTCTTCTGGCATATACCCAATATATTGCACATGTTCGGGTTTGAGTTTTTCACCGTCAAGGATAATTTCACCACTATCGGGCATTGTAATTTGGTTGATAATCCGAATTAAGGATGTTTTTCCAGCACCATTCGGACCAAGAAGTCCATAAATACTCCCTTTAGGTACTGTAAGTGTAACTTCGTTTAAAGCGGTATAATCTCCATACTGCTTGACTACTTTATTAACTTCAAGTATGTTGCTCATTATTTGATTTAGATTTTGGTAAAAGTAAGTAATAAGTAGCTATTAGCGGAGAAATGTTACAAAAAAAACCCACCCTTATTTGCACAAGGATGGGAAAAATTGCTATGAAAAAGAAATTACTAGTTACCTAGTAATATTCAAATGTAATTATATTTTTTTAATTTATGAAAACATATCTTTAACTTTTTCAAAAAAAGATTTGTCTGTTTTTTCCGGATGTGGAATAAAGTTTTCATCCGTTAGATTTTTCTCAAAAAACTGTTTTTGTTCTTTGTTTAATGTTTTAGGTGTCCATACGTTTACGTGCACTAATAAATCACCATTTCCATATCCGTTTAGATTTGGAATTCCTTTTCCTTTGAGGCGTAAAATTTTTCCAGACTGTATGCCTTCTTCTAGTTTTATTCTTACTTTTCCGTTTACAGCTTCAATATCTTTTGAAATTCCTAAAACGGCTTCTGGCAAACTGATGTATAAATCATAATGCAAATTCTCACCTTCTCTTTTCAAAAATTCGTGCTCTGCTTCTTCAATAGCAACAATTAAATCGCCTGGAATTCCGTTTCCTGGCGCATCATTTCCTTTATTAGAAACCTTAAGTTGCATACCATCAACAACACCAGCTGGAATTTTTATAGAAACAGTTTCGTCTTCTAGGATCATTCCTTGAGAGTCTGCATTCGCTGGTTTTTTCTCAATAATTTGTCCTGAACCACCACAAGTAGGGCAAGTAGATGCAGATTGCATTCTTCCCAAAATTGTATTGGTAACACGCATAACTTGTCCTTGACCATTACAAGTAGAACAGGTTTTATAAGAAACACCTTGAGCTTGAATTTTGCGTTTTACTTTTACTTTTTTCTCAACACCATTGGCAATTTCTTCGAGTGTCAATTTGACTTTAATTCGAAGATTGCTTCCTTTCATGCGTCTTTGTCCGCCCGAATTTCCGCCAAAACCACCACCAAATGCACTACCGAAAATATCTCCAAACTGACTGAAAATATCATCCATATTCATTCCGCCGTGACCGCCACCAAATCCTCCAGAACCATCAAAAGCTTGGTGACCATACTGATCATATTTTGCTTTCTTTTGCGGATCGCTTAATACTTCATAAGCTTCAGCTGCAATTTTAAAATTTTCTTCGGCTTCTTTATTGCCTGGGTTTTTGTCAGGATGAAATTCAATTGCTTTTTTTCTGTAAGCTTTTTTTATTTCAGCTTCAGTAGCATTTTTATTGACACCTAATATTTCGTAAAAATCTTTTTTCATTTCAATAAGAATTTGCCTTTAGATCAAGGCTTCTATTTTTTTTTAATTACCAATGACCACTTTAGGAAAACGAATGATTTTGTCTCCAAGTTTGTACCCCTTTTCAATTACATCCACAATTTTTCCTTTAAAATTAGGTGATGGTGCAGGGATTTGAGTGATAGCTTCAGCAAAATCAGCATTAAATATATCTCCTGCTTTGATCTCAACTTCTTCTAATCCTTTTGAAACTAAAGTCGTTTTTAATTTTTCTTGAATAAGTTCAACACCTTGAACCAATACATTGTCTTCTGATTTTTTGATTTCAATAATAGCTCTATCAAAATCATCCAAAACTGGCAACATTGCTTGCAAAACTTCTTGATTGGCAGTTTTGAATAAATCTATTCGTTCTTTGGCAGTTCTTCTTTTATAATTTTCGAATTCAGCAAATAATCTTAAAAATTTATCTTTTTCAATGGCTAAATCTTTGGTCAATTGCTCTTCAATACTTAATTCTTCTACGATTAATTGTTCTCCATTAGCATTATTTTCTAATGTTGCATCATCTAATTCTTTGTCCATTTCAGTATTTTCGGTAGTCATCTTGCTTTTTTCTTTAAATATATTTTTAAACATTATTTTTTTTATTTCAATACTTGGGAAGCAAAAGTATTGCCATTTATATATAAATTGTCAAATTGTCACGTTTTTTTTTAAATAAAAATTGTTTGCATAAAATGTTATGTCATAAAAAAAGAATGCGAAATGTTTAATAAATACACAAAATTAGGGAACAAAATTGTTCATTAAATAAAAATAAAAATTTTAATAGAATTTTAAGACTATATCGTTTTCGTTTTCTTTATGTTTGCTGTAGTAAATTTTTAATTTGCTGATAATGAAACTTAAGGTTAGCGTTAAGCTTCTAAATATTATTAATTCACAATCATAAAAAAAAAGCTCCTTTACTAAAAAAGGAGCTTTTTTTATTTCAAAATATTGGATAGTGCTTTATCAATTGTTGGGTAATCAAATTTAAATCCGGCATCAATTGCTTTTTGCGGACTAAGCTTTAGATCAGAAAAAAGAAGTACATGCATTTCGCCAAGTAATAATTTCATTAAAAATTGTGGAATATTGGGCATAAACAAAGGTTTATGAAGTGTTTTGGCAATGGCTTTTGTAAGATCCGCATTAGAAATTGGATTGGGTGATACGGCATTATAAACACCTTCCCAAGAATGTGCTATAGCATAATAATACATATTGGCTAAATCATTGAGATGAATCCAAGATTGCATTTGTTTTCCGGTTCCAAAAGCAGAACCCACTCCAAGTTTTATAGGTTTAAGCATTTCTAATAAGGCACCACCTTTTTGAGAAAGTACAATTCCTGTTCGTAGTTTGCACACTTTTATGTTTAGAATCTGAAATTTATCGACACTTTCCTCCCATTTTGCAACTACATTACCTAGAAAACTTGTATCCATTGCATGTGACTTTTCAGTATAGATTTCGGTTGTACTATTAGGATAAATTGCAGTTCCAGAAGCAGAAACAATTTGTTTTACTTGATTTGGATTTTCTTTTAAAGCTTTGAAAAGGGTGTTTGAAGATAAAATTCTGCTTTCTATAATTTCTTGTTTATATGCATTTGTCCATCTTTTTGATATTGAGGCGCCAGCAAGATGAATAATAGCATCAACATTAATAAAACAATTGATATCAATGATACCTTGATTGGGATCCCAATAAAATCCTTTATAATTTAATTGGTCGGCAATCTTCTTCTTGGAAGTTGTTAAATAATGTACCGACACACCATTTTTCAATAATAAAGAAACCAATTCAGTTCCTACTAATCCTGTTGCGCCTGTTATTAAAACTTTCATTTTTTATCCAAAGTTACAAATGAAAAACGGTAACATTATCTTATTTGGGTTAGGTTTAACGCTTGTCTAGGATTTCATTTTTATGGTCCACTCAAAATCAAATTCTGAAACCTGTTCTCCTTTTTGATTGGTTCCAATAGATTTCATCCAGATAGTTTGCCCTTCTTTTGTAATTATAGCTTGTTGTACCGCTTTTTCAATTAATGCTCCATTGTTGCAAATAAAATGGATACGACCGGTTGCTTTTTTGGAATAACTCGATTTAGAATTGGCTACCAACATAGAGATGTTTTTTCCACTTTCTTTAATTTTATCCAGAACCAATGCACCTGTAGATAATTCGGCAGCCATTGCCTGTACTGCAAAATACATAGAATGAAACGGATTTTGATTAATCCATCTGTGTTTGACTGATGTGGTACATTTTAGAGAATCAATACTTTTCAAACGCACACCACAAAAAAAAGCCGAAGGAAGTTTGAATAACAAAAAGGTATTAATTTTGAATGCTGGTGTGCTCATATTTACTGGTATTTTTGGGAAATATACATCTTTTTTAAGAGATATTCAAAATTAATTTAATGTTAATATTTTGTTAAATATTAGTACTATGCGATACAAGATACTGTCTTTTGGATATATATTTGCATAAGAAATTACTATATACTTTTTAATTATGGAAAAATCATCAAAAAATACAACAGCAGCTTTAATCAATTTAAGCACATTGTCGCAATACTTTATTCCGTTTGGGAACTTTATATTCCCAATTATAATCTGGACAACCAATAAAGATAAATCAGATTATATAGACCGACAAGGTAAGAATACTATAAATTTTCAATTGAGTTTGTTTCTATACTCTTTAATATTAGCGGCAATTTCATTACCAATTCTATTTATTACATTTTTAAAAAATTTAGATTTTAATGCATTCATAAACGGAGATGATTTTGTATTTGATCACTTTAGTTTAGAAAATATGACCGGTTTAATTACCACTGCAATTATTGCTATTGTTATCATTGCTTTTATAAAAATTGCCGAATTTTTCTTAATTATTTATGCTTCTATAAAAACATCAAACGGAGACGAATTTAATTATCCGCTGACCATTCCATTTATTAAATAAATCAATCATCAATCAAAAAATGAACAATCACTTTAAAAAATTAATACCCAAATTATGAATATTGAAAACACAAAAGCCCAGATGCGAAAAGGTGTTCTCGAGTTTTGTATCTTATCTGTTCTAAAAGAAAAAGATGCCTATACTTCTGAAATATTGGATACCCTAAAAAACGCAAAATTGCTTGTAGTTGAAGGAACCGTTTATCCTTTACTTACAAGATTAAAAAACGACGGATTGCTCAACTATCGTTGGGAAGAATCAACTTCTGGTCCACCTAGAAAATACTATGGATTGACCGAAATTGGAAAAACTTTTTTAACTGAATTAAATAGCACTTGGACAGAATTGTCTGATGCAGTAAACATAATAACAAACCAAAAATAATAGTCATGAACAAAACTGTAAACATAAATTTAGGCGGAATGTTCTTTCACATTGACGAGGATGCATACCAAAAATTAACCCGATATTTTGAAGCAATTAAGCGTTCATTGACTAATTCAAATGGTCAAGACGAAATTATAAAAGATATCGAAATGCGCGTTTCTGAACTATTAAATGAGAAACAAAAAAGCGAAAAACATGTTGTAGGACTTACTGATGTTGATGAAGTAATTGCTGTAATGGGTCAACCAGAAGATTATAGAATTGATAATGATGATGAACAACCCAATCAAAAATCAAACTTCAATTCAACCACTGAAAGAGGTGCGAAAAAATTATACCGCGACAAAGATGGCGGAATGATTGGTGGTGTTCTTTCTGGTTTGGGATACTATTTTGGAATTGACAAAGTTTGGTTGAGAGTAATACTTTTAATTGCTATTTTCTTCTACGGAACAGGAATTTTAGCCTATATCATTCTTTGGATAGTGATGCCAGAAGCGGTAACTACTTCAGAAAAACTTGAAATGAAAGGAGAAGCGGTTACTATTTCTACTATTGAAAAAAAAGTGAGAGAAGAATTTGATACCGTTTCAGAGAAATTTAAAAATGTCGATTTTGATAAAGTAGGAAATCAAGTAAAATCTGGTGCTGATAGAGTTGGTAGCTCATTTGGAGATTTTATTTTAACTATTCTGAAAATATTTGCTAAATTTCTAGGAGTAATATTAATTATGACTGGTTTAACTGTGTTAATTGGACTTTTTATAGGTGTATTTACCTTAGGCTCAACAGCAGTAATTGATTTGCCTTGGCAAGGTTTTATTGAGTCAGGAAACTTTACAGATTACCCTATTTGGACATTTGGTGTACTAATGTTCTTGGCAGTTGGAATTCCGTTTTTCTTTCTATTACTTTTAGGTTTCAAACTGGTATCTCCAGCTATCAAAACAATAGGTAACATTGCAAAATATGCTTTACTTGCAATTTGGTTGATTGCAGTAGGATTAGCAATATCGTTAGGTGTAAAACAAGCTACAGAATTTGCTGTTGAAGGCCGAGTGGTACAAAAAGAAAAATTGAACATTATCCCTTCAGATACCTTGCATATTAAATTCATAAACAACGATTATTATGCTAAAAACATCAATGATCACCACGATTTTATTATTACAGAAGATTCTACAGATAATAAAGTAATCTACTCTAATGATGTACATATCACGATTTTGAAAACCGATGAAAAAACTCCTTATCTTCAAATAGACAAGCAAGCAAGAGGAAGCTCATTATCAAGAGCTAAAAAAACGGCTGAGAAAATAAATTATGGGTATAAACTCGTAGGAAATCAATTGATTTTAGACAATTATTTATTGACAGAATTCAGTAATAAATTTAGAGACCAAGAAGTAGAACTTTATTTATATTTACCCGAAGGTACTTTAGTTAAACCAGACAGTAGCGTTCAAGACTATGACAATTCTGATGATTCATTCTTTAATCTTCATTTTAGTTCAGACGATTATATCTACAAAGTAGATAAATCTCAAGTAAAATGTTTGAATTGTCCTGCGGATGAAAACGAATGGAATGATGTATCTGATGCCAATGAAGAAGACTCTACAGATACTAGTGTGACCTTGAATGAAAACGGAATCCTTATTAAAGAAAAAAATAAAGATGCTGTAGATAAGGAAATAAAAAGTGTAAAAATTAACAAAGACGGTATCACTATAAAAACAGAGTAGTCATGATGAAATTTATTATTTACTTGACAAAAATTGTAGTTGCTAGTATTATTGCTTTACTATTTGGAGCTTGTCAATTTAACGGCATCAAAGGCAGCGGGAATGTTACTACTGAAAACAGAATCGTAAACGGTGATTTTTCTAAAATTCAAGCTTCAAAAGGATTAGATATTGTACTGGAACAATCAAACGCAAAAGCAGTAATAGTTGAAGCCGACGATAATTTGCAAAAACACATTACCACAAAAGTAGAAAATGGAATTTTAATAATTACCTCTGACTACAGTGGGTATATAAATGTGAAATCAAAAAAAATTATTGTTCAAGCCCCAAAAATTGATAGTATTGAAGTAACTGGTGGCGCAAGCTTTAAAACAAAGAATACACTAAAAATGAATTCGATTTCGGTTGAATCTAGTAGTGGTGCTGATATTCAAATTGCAGTGGAAACAGAGAAATTATCCTGCGAAGCTTCAAGCGGAAGCCATATCTCAATTCACGGAAAAGCAATCGAATTTGAAACAGCATCCTCTAGTGGAAGTGGTATAGAAGCCGAAGATTTATTATCAAATGATATTATAGCAAATGCTTCTAGTGGTGGTACTATAGACATACATCCGATTGTAAGACTAATTGCTGAAGCCTCAAGTGCTGGAAACATTACATATCATGCTATTCCAAAAACCATAACCAAAAAAACCAGTTCTGGCGGAAGTATTAATAAAGAGTAGAATATTTTTTACATTTGAAACAAAAATCATCTCTAATCGAGATGATTTTTTTTATAGTATTAATTAGTAATCTATATATTTGCCTCAATCTAGAATAAAATTAAATTTGTTCTTAAACTTTATACTATTTGAAATTTTTAGAAAAAATATCGTGGACTTTGCGAAGACATCCTATACTATATTATGTAAGGTATATGCTTTTATCTGAAAATTTTAAGGGTACCAAATTTGACAGTGTGGGATGTTTTAATGACATCAATGATCTGAAAGATATACCCCAACTTTTTTTTGATGTAAATACCAAAATCAACATTATCGCAGATAATACTGATTTTGAAAAAGCTACTCAAATAGCCATTTTCTTAAGAAATGGTTGTATAATTGGTCCTGGATTAAGCCTTGCGTCTGACAAAACATTAGAAAAAATGTTGGCAAAAAAAGGAGGTATTTGTAGCGATTTTTCACAAGTATTTTCAATTTTTTGTTTCATCAATGGTATTCGAGTTAAAGAATGGGCTTGTATTGATAGTTTATACAAAGGAAAATACGGACATACATTCAATGAAATTTATTCAAGAGAATTAAATCAATGGGTGGCTATTGATTCTCATAAAGGCATTTTTTTTGCCGATGAGAATAATAAAAAACTATCTGTACAAGAACTTTTTAATAATTTGCGTGCAGGAAAACCATTGCTTTACAAATTTATATCAGATTATGTGCCGCACAAACTAGAACGATTGGTATTTGTATATTCCAAAACAACAATACCATATATTTTAGGAAATTATGTAAATGTTACAAATGATTATTATTTAAATAAATACCAGAAAAAATATCCACATTTTATAATAAATTTAATAATGATAATTAAAGGAAAAAGTTCGAAATTTGTATTTATTATGGACAACTATAAATTCAAATTATTACCCGAAAGCATTCAAAAACTAATAAAAAAAATAAACAATTCATTCCATTTATGAAAAATACCATTACATTATTTGCAATACTTTTCTTTACCACAATAACATTTGCCCAAGATAAAGAAAAAATCAAGGGTTCAAAAGTGGTTACTATTGAACAAAAAGAAATTAAAGATTTTGAGAGCCTTGAAGTTGAAGACAACTTAGAAGTATTTCTAATAAAAGGAGCTAAATGCGGAGTCGAAATTGAAGCTGATGATAACCTTCACGACGAAATTATATTTTTTGAGAATGGTGGTAACCTAGAAATCTCTAGTAAAAAAGAAGTTACGAGTTCAAAAAAATTCAGTGTTCGTATTACATATACTGATAATTTTAAAATGACAACAGCTAAAGACAAATCAAATATTACGGCATTATCTGATATTTCTCTTAATGATTTTACATTAAAAACATTCGATAATGCAAAAGTTTTTGCCAATGTTGTCACTAAGAAATTTACATTATTATCAAATGACAAATCAAAAATTGAGTTGAATTTAAAATCAGAAGAAACAACAATTGAAATGAGCAAAAATTCGGTTCTAAAAGCATTAATTGCTTCAAATGCAATGAAATTTGATATGTATCAAAAAACATCAGCAGTTGTAGAAGGAGATGTAATTGATTTAAAATTAAGATTAGATAACAATGCTGATTTTACTGGAAAAAATCTTGCTACAAAAAATTCAGAAATCACAACCGAAGGATATACCAATTGCAGTATTCTTGCAAGTACAAAAGCAACTATAGATGCAAGAGGAAAATCTGAAATTCAACTATTTGGTGAACAAAGAATAGAAATAAAAAACTTTCTCGATAGCGCAACTATATATAAAAAACCATCCAAATAGTTAAAATAAAAAAAGTCCTAATTAATCTAATTAGGACTTTTTTTTATGTTAAATTATGATCAATTATTCCATTGTAGCTAAGTACCGTTCCGCATCAAGTGCAGCCATACATCCTGTTCCGGCAGCAGTAATTGCTTGACGATACACATGATCTGCAGCATCACCTGCAACAAAAACACCTGCAACATTTGTTTTTGCTGTACCCGGAATATTAATAATATAACCCGTTTCGTCAAGAGTTAAAAAATCTTTGAAAATATCGGTATTGGGTTTGTGTCCAATAGCAACAAAAAATCCAGTAGCGGGAATATCAAAAATTTCTCCTGTGGTTTTGTTTTTTGCTTTTACAGCGGTAACCACTTGTCCGTCTCCTAAAACTTCAACAGTATCATGATTCATTAATATTGAAATGTTTTCTGTTTTACGAACACGAGCTTCCATAATTTTTGAAGCTCTAAATTGTTCACTTCTTACCAACATAGTAACTTTTGTACACAATTTAGATAAATAGTGTGCTTCTTCACAAGCCGAATCACCTGCGCCAACAATTACTACTTCTTGATTTCTGTAGAAAAAACCATCACAAACAGCACAAGCCGAAACACCACCACCAGTTTGTAAATAATGTTGTTCAGAAGGTAATCCTAAATATTTAGCGGATGCTCCAGTAGAAATAATTACCGTTTCGCAGTGTATTTCTTTCGTATCGTTAATCCATACTTTAAGAATCGGACCCGAAAAATCGACTTTAGTTGCCCAACCATCGCGAACATCTGTTCCGAAACGTTCAGCTTGTTTTTGAATCCCAACCATCATCTCAGGACCTGTTATTCCCTCGGGATTTCCAGGCCAATTTTCAACTTCATTTGTTGTCGTTAATTGTCCTCCAGGTTGTGTTCCTTGATACAAAACAGGAAACATGTTGGCTCTAGCGGCATAAATGGCTGCGGTATAACCTGCAGGTCCAGAACCTATTATTAAACATTTTATTTTTTCGATAGTATCCGACATAATATTTTATTTTTTGAGATTGCAAAGGTAAGTTTTTATTAAAAATTTAGAATAAAAAAACATCAGTTTTAATTATTCACAAATAATAATTTACTATTTATAAATAATCATTTGTAAAACCAAAAATAGTTTTATATTTGCTACCGCTTTCGGGGTGTAGCGTAGCCCGGTTATCGCGCCTGCTTTGGGAGCAGGAGGCCGCAGGTTCGAATCCTGCCACCCCGACAAAAGTCTTTTCATGAATTTGAAAAGACTTTTTTTTTATGAAATAAAATTCCAAAACAAATTAATATTTCAATTTCTTAATTGAATTTGTACCTTTGCACACGTTTTTAAAGACAATTAGGATATATGTTGACAATTATTTTTTATCTCTTTATTGGTATTATTACAATTCAATTCTTTTATTATTTAATTGTATTTGGAAAATTTGCTTTCTCTAAAACTGCAAAAAGCACCCCAAAACGCATCCCTATTTCGGTTATTGTTTGCGCTAAAAATGAAGAAGAAAATGTGGTTAAATTTGTTCCTTTATTAGTAGAACAAGACTATCCAGACTTTGAAATTATACTGATTGACGATGCTTCTAGTGATACTACTTTGGATATTTTTGAAGCTTTTGAAAAACAATATTCTAATATCCGTTTAGTAAAAGTTGAAAACAATGAGGCCTTTTGGGGCAACAAAAAGTTTGCATTAACGTTAGGTATTAAAGCAGCAAAAAAAGAATATTTATTATTTACAGATGCAGACTGTTACCCGAAATCAAAAGATTGGATAAAAGAAATGAGTTCTCAATTTACTGCCGAAAAAACAATTGTTTTAGGGTATGGAGCATACGAAAGAATTAGTGGTTCTTTTCTTAATAAAATTATTCGTTTTGAAACAATGCTCACTGCTGTTCAATATTTTTCTTGGGCAAAAATAGGAAAACCTTATATGGGTGTTGGTCGTAATTTGGCCTATAAAAAAGAAGAATTTTTTAATGTAAATGGGTTTATAGAACATATGAAAATTCGTTCAGGCGACGACGATTTATTTATCAATCAAGCTGCAAAAGGAAAAAACACCACAATTTGTTCATCACCGGATAGTTTTACATATTCTACTCCAAAAACATCATTCAAAGAATGGTTTACTCAAAAAAGGAGACATGTATCTACCGCTACCTTTTATAAATCTTTTGACAGAATTCAATTAGGCACTTTCTATATTTCTCAATTATTAAGCATAGTATTACCAATTGTTTTGTTGGCTTTTCAATTTCAATGGATTATTGTGCTTAGTTTAATAGGTTTTAGATATTTATTTACTTGGATAACTTTAGGGTTTTCAGCTGGTAAATTAAAAGAAAAAGATGTAATGTATTGGTTTCCTATTATCGAACTAGTAGTAATCTTCACGCAATTGAACCTGTTTTTAACTAATATTTTTTCAAAACCAGTACAGTGGAAATAAAAAAAAACATAGAATTGGCAAAAAAAGGCGATCAAGTTGCCTTCACTTTTCTATTGGATTTTTATTGGAATGAGGTATATGCTTTTATGCTCAAACGTACTGAAAACGAAACCGATGCCGAGGATATTACCATTGAAACTTTCTCGAAAGCATTTGATAAAATAAGCACTTATAATGCAGAATTTCAATTCAACACTTGGTTGATTGCCATTGCAAAAAATGTGCATATTGATTTGCTTCGAAAAAAGAAATCCTCTCTTTTTGTTGAAATAACAGACGAAGAAGATTATCAAGCCTATAATGTTGCCGATACCACACCATCTGCAGAAGATGAGTTGATTACAGAACAAAACTTGTCACAACTACTACAATTTATTAAAGAATTAAAACCGCATTATCAAGAAGTAATTCAACTGCGGTATTTTCAAGAATTAAGTTATCAAGAAATTGCAGAACAACTCGAAGAACCTTTGAATAATGTAAAAATAAAATTGCTTAGAGCCAAAAAGCTTTTAGCAGAAATTATTCAATCAAAAAGGTAACCCTACTCCTTTTTCTAACTTTTTGAGTTTCACTTAAAAAAATCTTTCATTATTCTTACAATAAAACGAAACAACTTATCGTTATATTGAAAATAACACTTGCTTATGAAAGAATAGATACTTAACCAATAAACCCTTGAATTATGTCAAAATTAAGTATTTATGAAAACAGCTGGATCAATCTTGTTTTCGAAGGAAGAAACAAAGAATATGGTGCCTATCAATTGCGCAAAGAAAGTGACGAAACCACACTTTTGGCTTTTTGTTTAGGTTTATTTTTCACGGCCACTCTAGCAACTATTCCTGCTATTTTAAATCACTTTAATGCAACAGAAAAAACACCTATAGGGATAACTGAAGCTTTTGATAGAATAATCACAATTACCAATATTAAACCTCCTGTTCCAAAGAAACCAATTCAAATGGTTCTTCCTGTTTCTAAACACATAAAAGACGATGTCAAAAAGGACGAACTTAAAAATGTGGTAATTGTAGAACCAAAAGAGGCCAATCAGAATATTGCCAAAAACAATGAAAAACCTACTAATATTAGTGATAGTAATTTAGACACCAATACAAAAGGCACATCATTTACAACAAATACAACTACATCCGGAACCGATTCAAATGCACCAGATACAAATGATGTAAATCCAAAAGCAACTTATGCTTTAGATAAACTTCCAGAATTTCCTGGCGGAATTAAAAAATTCTATGCTTTTGTAGGTTCTAATTTTGAAAAACCAGAAGTAGACGAAGTCAAAACAGTAAAAGTATACGTGTCATTTGTCATAGAAAAAGACGGTAGCATGACCGATATTCAAGTGCGTAGAGATCCGGGATATGGTTTAGGAAAAGAAGCCATAAGAGTTTTAAAATCTTTAAAAACTAAATGGGAACCAGGATTAATAGCAGGTAGTCCTGTAAGAACAGCCTACACATTACCAATCGTTGTAGAGATGAAATAAATTTTTGTTTTCTTATTTCCATAAGATGAAATTCCTATAAGTTTTAATTAGCTTGTAGGTTTTTTGCTTTTATTTTCTATTTTTATACTAATAAAAGCATCTAAATGAAAACATTTTCTACCAAAGAAAAACTAAAATATCTTTTCGGATTTCCTGTAATTGTAGCCGCATTGGGCTATTTTGTTGATATTTATGACTTACTCCTTTTCGGAATTGTACGGGTACCAAGTTTAAAAGAATTGGGTTTAGATGTTGATGTTGCCGGAACTCATATTCTAAATTTTCAAATGATTGGTTTATTATTAGGTGGTATTCTATGGGGCGTTTTAGGTGATAAAAAAGGGAGACTTTCTGTTCTTTTTGGTTCAATACTCGTTTATTCCTTGGCTAATATTGCTTGCGGATTTTTACCTCAAATAAATTTTATGGATAAAGTCACTGCTTATGCCCTACTTCGCTTTATAGCTGGTGTTGGACTAGCAGGCGAATTAGGTGCTGGTATTACATTAGTATCTGAAAGTTTACCAAAAGAATTAAGAGCAATAGGAACATCCATTGTAGCAGGATTTGGAATTTTAGGTGCAGTTGTAGCACAACTAACAGTAGCATTGGCAAGTAATTGGACAATTGCCTATTTTATTGGTGGTGGTTTAGGATTATTGTTATTGGTACTTCGGGTAAGTGTTGCCGAAAGCGGTATTTTTAATGCTGTTAAACAAGACAAAAATATCATTCGAGGGAACTTTTTTTCGTTTTTTACAAACAAAACCCGATTTATCAAATACTTAAAATGCATTGCTGTTGGTCTACCCATTTGGTTTTGTATCGGAATTTTAATATTAATGGCAAATCAATTTGCTCCCGAAATGGGCATTACTACAATTGTTCCAGGAAAAGCCATTATGTGGTGCTATTTGTTTGCTTCTATTGGAGATTTCTCAAGTGGTTTTATTTCTCATAAACTTCATTCTCGCAAAAAAACTATTGTGTTATATATGGCATTCACACTTGCAGGTGCTTTTCTATTACTTTTTACTGGACCTAAAACCGAGAATATGTATTATTTTTATTGTGCTTGGATTGGACTTGGAACTGGTTTTTGGGCCATGTTTGTAACCGTTGCTGCTGAGCAATTCGGAACCAATTTAAGAAGTACAGCTGCAACTACAATTCCAAATGTAGTTCGAGGAATGGTACCTATAATGTTACTTGGTTTTGATTTTCTAAAAAAATCAACAACCGTAATTATTTCGGCTGCAATAATTGGGTTAATCGTTTTTCTAATTGGATTTTATGCTATTTTTACAAGTAGTGAAACACATAATAAAGATATGGATTTTGTAGAATAAAAAATATTTTGCAATTTCTATTAAAATAAAAAAAAGGGAATTATATATTCTAAAAATCTACATTCGTATCTTTGTACTTCCAAAAAAAAAATTTAAATGAATACAGTTCTGGAAAGCAATCAACCACCCATAGCAAAACCAAAGTGGTTGAAAGTAAAATTACCTATAGGTCAAAAATATACTGAACTTCGCGGTTTGGTTGATAAATACAAGTTAAATACGATATGTACCGCTGGAAGTTGCCCAAATATGGGCGAATGTTGGGGAGAAGGAACTGCTACTTTTATGATATTGGGTAATATTTGTACCCGTTCTTGTGGTTTTTGTGGTGTAAAAACTGGTCGTCCAGAAACTGTTGATTGGGACGAACCCGAAAAAGTGGCTCGTTCTATAAAAATCATGAATATCAAACACGCTGTAGTGACTAGTGTTGATCGTGATGATTTAAAAGATAGTGGTTCTATAATTTGGATTGAAACTATCAAAGCCATTCGAAGAATGAACCCAAACACAACTTTAGAAACTTTAATACCCGATTTTCAAGGAATTGAAAGAAATATCGATCGCATTATTGAAGCCAATCCAGAAGTTGTTTCTCACAACATAGAAACCGTTCGTAGATTAACCCGTGAGGTAAGAATTCAAGCAAAATACGACCGAAGCATGGAAGTTTTACGATACTTGAAAGCCAAAGGTATCAAAAGAACAAAATCTGGAATTATGCTTGGACTTGGCGAAACCGAAGAAGAAGTAATTCAAACCATGCAAGATTTGAGAGATGCCAATGTGGATATTGTAACCATTGGTCAATATTTGCAACCCAGCAAAAAACACTTACCGGTTAAGTTTTTTGTGACTCCAGAACAATTTGAGAAATATGAAAAAATTGGTAAAGAAATAGGCTTTCGACATGTAGAAAGTGGTGCGCTAGTTCGCTCAAGTTACCATGCTCAAAAACATATTCTGTAAATTACAGTTCAAATTCACAGTTGAATAATCCCGAAAAGAATGAGTGTTAAAACTAGAATTGCTATAAATGGTTTTGGAAGAATAGGACGTAATCTTTTTCGATTATTATTAAATCATCCCACAATTGAAATTATTGCGATAAATGATATTGCAGATAACAAAACTATGTCGCACTTAATAAAGTATGACAGCATTCATGGTGTCTTACCCTATGAATGTACTTTTACTGATAATTCTATTGTAGTAAAGGGTGTAAACTTTCTTTTCTTTCACGAAAAAAATATAGAAAATCTAGATTGGAAATCGTTAGACATTGATATTGTCATTGAATCAACTGGGAAATACCACACATTTGATGATGTAAATGCTCATATTATTGCAGGTGCCAAAAAAGTTATTCTTTCTGCACCATCAGAAGTTTCAGAAATAAAAACGGTAGTATTGGGTGTCAATGAATCTATATTGGATGGCACCGAAAAAATAATTTCAAACGCAAGTTGCACCACCAATAATGCGGCACCAATGCTTCAAATTATTAGTGATTTATGCGGAATCGAACAAGCATATATTACAACTGTTCACTCCTACACTACTGACCAAAGTTTACATGACCAACCTCACAAAGATTTACGAAGAGCCCGTGGAGCAAGTCAATCAATAGTTCCTACAACTACAGGTGCAGCAAAGGCATTGACCAAAATATTTCCAAAATTAGAAGGAAAAATTGGCGGAAGTGGTATTCGTGTTCCAGTACCAGATGGTTCTTTAACAGATATTACGTGTTATGTAAAACACCAAGTTTCGATTGAACAAATAAATGAAGCATTTAAAAAAGCATCCAATACAAATTTAAAAGGAATTCTTGCCTATACCGAAGATCCCATAGTCTCTGTAGATGTAATCGGAAATACCAATTCTTGTGTTTTTGATTCACTTTTAACATCCGTAATTGGCAAAATGGTAAAGGTTGTAGGATGGTATGATAACGAAATTGGATATTCTTCACGAATTATTGACCTAATTATTTTTATTGGAAAGAATTAATTTCTTACTTTTAAACCTTTGAAAATCAATATCGACAATTAATGCGTTACTTTTTCTTTTATTTTATCTTTTTCAATTCATTATTATTTGCTCAAAAGCAAAAAAATAGTGTTTCAAAAGTCGACAGTGTTGATTATTATTTAGAGTTATCTAACTTTAATATAAAAACCAATAATTACAAATTCTCTTTAGTCTTTGCCCAAAAAGCAATAGATTATGCCAATACAACTAAGGATATCAAAGCTCAAGCAAATTCCTATGCTTCTTTGGGTCGTATTTATTTTGATTTAAAAAAATACGATGATGCCATTGAAACCTATACAAAAAGTATTAGCCTATTCAATTCTATAAAACCATCTAGCCAGCAAGCGTATGCCTTTTACAATCTAGGCTTGTCCTATATGGAAAAAGGCGAATATACCAAAGCAGAAATTTATTTTGATAAAGCCAAAACTATTTACAATACAATTAAAATACCTTATGCTATAGAATTACTCGATTTGCAAAAAGGGATTGTGTATAGAGCAAAAGGAGAATTTGCAGCAGCTGCGCCTATTTTTAATCAAATTATAGCCAAACCAGACGCTCAGGATTTATTTAAAACCAAGGCAGAAGCATTGTATCAAATTGGAACAATTGAGATGCAAAATAATAGAAAAAATTTGGCTTTAAATTATCTAAATCGTGCTTACGAATTAAATAGTAAAGATAAAAATTTAGAACAAAAAGCCAAAATCTTACAAGCTTTAAGTTCGGTTCAAGAAAAATTATTAAACACCAATTTGGCTTTCAAATTATTAAAAAAACATATAGAATTAAAAGACAGTATTTCAAAATTAAATACACAACGTCTCGGTTCTGAAGATTATACCCAATTCAAAGAAAACGAACGTCTCAAAACAATAGAACAATTAGACAAAGAAAACAGAGAACAACAAAAAGCCAATAAAGTTGCTAAACTAATCAGTATTTTAGCTATTGCTTTAATATCTATTTTATCGCTTTTGAGTTTATCTTTATATAAAAATAATATTATTCGAAACCAATCGAATCTTTTATTAAAAGAAAAAAACAACGAACTTATAACAGCTAAAGAAAAAGCAGAAAAAGCATCAAAAGCGCGCTCAGAATTTCTTTCAACTGTAAGTCATGAATTAAGAACTCCACTAAATGCCATTAATGGAATAACCCATTTGTTGTTGCAAGAAAATCCTCGAGAATCACAAATGAATTACCTCACTTCATTGAAGTTTTCTGGTAATTATTTGCTCACCTTTATCAATGAAATTCTAGAAATTAATAGAATCGAATCCAATGCTATTGAAACGGAAAATATCAATTTCAATTTAAAATTACTTTTATCGAATATTCAAAATTCCTTAAAAGAATTAGCTACTATAAACAACAATGCATTTACAATAGAAATTGATAAAAACATTCCTGATTATTTAATAGGTGATCCAACAAAATTGTCTCAAATTTTTCTGAATTTGATTAATAATGCTTTGAAATTTACCAAAAACGGTGAAGTAAAAGTAATTATCAATTGCAACGAAATCAATGAAGAGTTCACCTCTATTCACTTTGCAATTGTTGATACTGGAATTGGAATTCCAGAAGAAAAAATAGAATCTGTTTTTGATAGTTTCTCTCAAGGTTCTATTGAAATCAATAGAAAATATGGAGGTACTGGATTAGGACTTACAATCGTCAAAAAACTTATAGATATTCTTGGCGGTAAAATAAAACTCGAAAGTAAAGTGGGCAAAGGTTCTTCATTTACTTTCGACTTGAGTTTTAAAATTGGAGAAGACGATACTTTGGCAGAAAAACCTCTGAATTATGATGATTCAATACTAATAGACAAGAAAATATTATTGATTGAAGACAACAAAATCAATCAAATGATTACCAGAAAAATGCTTCAAAACAAAGGAATGATTTGTGACGATATTATTGACAATGGAGAAGATGCCATTGTGGCTGTAAAAAACAATAAATATGATTTGGTTTTAATGGATGTTCATTTACCTGGAATAAACGGAACAATTGCAACACAAACCATTCGTACCTTCGACAAAAAGACATTAATTATAGCATTAACCGCAATTTCGTTAAACGAAAATAGAGATATGCTTTTGTCGTATGGTATGAATGATGTGATTACAAAACCATTTGATCCTGAAGATTTTTACAGAATTATTGCTGAGAATTTTGCAAGAAAAATTAGTATTGCATAATTAATTCTTTGATCAATTGTCTCACTTGTGGTTCTGCTTGTCGAG
>JAYTNO010000107.1:0-1616 GCA_043748275.1 Flavobacterium sp.
AAATTAGCTTTAGAATCATTTTTAGGAAACGTAGGTGGTACTTTGAAAAAAGGTGGAAGAGTATCTTTAGTAGGTTTCGGATCTTGGTCAGTATCTAAAAGAGCTGCTAGAGACGGAAGAAATCCTCAAACAGGAAAAACTATCAAAATTGCTGCTAAAAATGTAGTAAAATTCAAAGCTGGTGCCGATTTAGAAGGATCAGTAAACTAGTCAAAATTAGTTACATATAATTTAAAAGTCTCCTTTTGGGAGACTTTTTTTTATTTTTTATGTTTTTTTCAATGAAATCTGAAAAATATTTGTTAATTTTAATAAAAATTGCAAGAAAATGATTTCAGAAAAACTAAAAAAGGGACATTTACTTATTGCAGAGCCTTCAATAATTGGTGATTTATCTTTTAATCGATCTGTAATTTTATTGGCAGATCATAATCAAGAAGGATCAGTTGGTTTTATAATCAATAAACCTTTGAAATATACTATTAATGATTTGGTGCCAGATGTAGAGGCAAACTTCAAGATTTATAATGGAGGTCCAGTAGAACAAGATAATTTATATTTTATTCATAATGTCCCGAATTTAATCCCAGGAAGTATTGAGATTTCTAGTGGTATTTTTTGGGGAGGAAATTTTGATTTAACACGAGAGCTTATCAATGACGGTAAAATAAAAAAAGATAACATTCGTTTTTTTCTAGGATATACAGGTTGGGAAGCCAAACAACTAGAAGATGAAATGCAAGCCAACTCGTGGATTGTAACCGAAAATCTATATCAAAATAAAATTATAGGTAAATCAACAACAGATTTCTGGAAAGAAAAAATTTTAGAATTAGGAGGTGAGTATATGTTATGGTCTAATGCACCAGAAAATCCTCTTTTGAATTAATTATCTATTAATTCATTTAGTTTTAACAAAAATTTGTTTGCTAATTCATTCCCAAATTCTTTTTTTCTGTATTTTGTAATAGGTTGAATGCCTACTACAACATTTGTAATAAACAATTCATCTGCTTTTTGAAGATCAAATGGTGAAATTGGTTGTTCAAGAACTTCAATATTTTCATATTGTTTAGCAATACTCAAAATTTGTTTACGCATTACTCCATTCAAGCATCCTTCTGTTACTGGAGGCGTAATTAATTTATTTTCTAAAAACATAAAAAGATTGCCATTCAGGGCTTCAACTACATTTTTACTCTCATTGATAAGGATACTGTTTTGCAATCCATTTTCATTTGCAAAAATACTACCAGTTATGTTTATAATTCTGTTGGTCGATTTTATAGAAGATAGTAATTGTTTTGAAACATAAAAATCTTTGTATAAATCTACTTCATACTCTTTATTAGCAATTGTATATTTCTTTTCTATAATTTCAGTAGCATTGATTAAAAAAGAAATTGAATTTGATTCTGGCAAATATAAACCTCCAATGTTTCTATAAACCGTAATACGAACCTTACAAGAATCTGAAATACTATTCGCTTTTGCAGTTGAAAGTAGTTGTTCCTCGAAGTAATCCATTGAAAAATTCATAGGAATATCCATTCGAATAATTCGCATTGCTGACATTAATCTAAAATAATGATCTTCTAAAAAAAGGACTTTGTTGT
>JAYTNO010000108.1:0-4469 GCA_043748275.1 Flavobacterium sp.
CGTTTTTCAACCGTTTCTAAATCTTTCAATTGCAATTCGATATCAATGGTTTCTTTGTCGCGAATTGGGTTTACATTGCCATCTACGTGAATTATATTATCATTGTCAAAACAACGCAAGACGTGAATAATTGCATTACATTCTCTAATATTTCCAAGAAATTGATTCCCTAAACCTTCTCCTTTGCTTGCTCCTTTTACCAATCCTGCAATATCAACAATATCAACCGTTGCCATCTGCACACGTTCTGGTTTTACCAATTCTTCGAGTTTCTCGATTCTTGGATCTGGAACGTTTACTACGCCAATATTAGGTTCGATGGTACAAAACGGAAAGTTGGCACTTTGCGCTTTGGCATTTGACAAACAATTAAACAAAGTTGATTTTCCTACATTTGGTAATCCTACTATTCCTGCTTTCATTATGATGGTTTATTTTAAAAAGTGTGCAAATATAGGGTAATAATACCAAGTTACAAAAGCATTAAATTGCGAAGTAAGGATTTGTTGTTTTTAGGAAGATTTAATGTTCTTTTTCTATTTTTTCGATGATTTCTTTTTCTTCTTCGGTTGCCGTTATTCCTGAAACATTCCAATAGTCTGATAATATTTCGTTTTTTTTATTGAAAAGGGTTTTGTCTTTAAAAACTTCGCTTTCTTTAAAACTATAATTTTGGGTACTGAAATTAGTCGTTACAAAGTAGTTTTTTACTTCTATTTCGGTTTTTTTCTTTTTGTCAATTCGATTAAAACCTATTTCTTCTTTTGAACTTAAAAGATAATAAGAATCGCCATCTATTCTATAGATTGTTTTAAACAAAGATTTATAAATATTTCTAGACCCAATTGCCGTTTTATCTTTTGTTTTGGCAATCGTAGTAGGCAAAACAATCGAATTTACCTCAATTATTAATTTCTTTTTATAATCATAAATAATGGTGTAATTGTCGAGAAAGCCTGTTGATTCTTCAAAAGGAACCACTGTCATTTTATAATAATTTGAATTTTCAGAATAGGCTTTGATCAAAAAATCAAATTCTTTTTTGGCTTTTGGTTCTAATATTGGATTTAGATATTTAAAATTATAATAATTTTCCATAATGTCATTAAGGTTATAGCCTAAAAGATCTGCTAGCACATCTTCTTCAACCAATCCAAAAGATCTATTTTGTTCAACTAAAATATTTGAATTGAATTTTTTTGACTTACTATACAATTGAAAATTCATTAATCCATCATTATAATAGGTATTCACACCGTTAAGTTTAAAAAATTCTCTACTATATACCTTTAATCTTGCAGGAACAGTAAGAGTTTTTATAGAATTGGCTATCAAATTGATTAATATTTTTTGTGGATGTTGTTTGGTTAATATAATTTCTTCTAATTTATTTTCTGTACTTTTCAACAATAAGGTTGTTTCTTTTTCTTTTAGCGACGCAGAACGTAAGGTAATTCCTTCATAAGAAGAATGGGTTATTTGAATATTTGAAACTCCAATCAATTTAAAACTTGCTTTACCTTCTGAATTTGTAAGTAGGAGTTGTTTTGTTTTTGTAATTAAAATTATAGCATCTTCAATAGGAAGATTGGTTTCTGAATCTTTCAATAGAATTGATTTTTCAATTTCCTGAGCAGAAAGAGGAATAAAAAAAATGAAAGAAAATAATACAATCAAATATTTCATCAAAACAGATTTACAACAAATCTAACAAAACTTTTAGATAAAATTTACTATGTATGCATATAATTTAAATAAAAAAATTACTTTTGTTTGCTAACTATAACTTAATCATTTTATGAAAAAAACTACTTTATTATTATTATTTTTTAATTTTTCTTGTCTTTTTGCCCAAACTGACCCAAAGAAAAATGTAACACAAAAAGACAGTACCAGTGCACAGGAACTACAAGAAGTGCAAATTGTAGGTTCAAGAAATTCTAAAAGAACTGTTGTGAATTCGGCAGTGCCAATTGATGTTATCAACGTTAAAGATGTGACTACACAAAGTGGTAAAATTGAAATTAATGAATTGCTTCAATATGTTGCGCCTTCTTTTAATGCCAATAAACAATCAGGTTCTGATGGTGCCGATCACGTTGATCCAGCATCACTTAGAGGAATGGGTCCAGATCAAACCTTGGTTTTAATCAATGGAAAAAGAAGACACCAATCGTCTTTAATTAATCTTTTTGGAACTCGTGGACGAGGAAATACTGGAACCGATTTGAATGCCATACCTGCAAGTTCTATCAAAAGAATTGAAATTTTACGTGATGGTGCTGCTGCACAATACGGTTCTGATGCCATTGCTGGTGTGATCAATATAGTATTGAATGACAATGTTAATGAGCTTACTGGTGCTGTAACCTATGGTATGTACAATACAGATGCTCCAGGAAATTTTCCTAATGGAACTGCTAATACTGCAGGTTATTTCTTAGACACAAAAGGAAATGGAAATTCTATTGGAAAAGACCGCAAATTTGATGGAAACTCTACAAAAATTGGCGCTAATTATGGTGTGAAAATTGGTTCTAAAGGTGGTTATGTAAACTTAACAGGTGAACTTTTAAATAAAGAAAAAACCTTACGACCAGGTTTTGATTTTAGAAAAGGATTCGGTGAAGCCGAAATTGTAAGCGGAAATGTAACTGCAAATCTATCCATTCCAGTAACATCAAATATAGATTTTTATGCTTTTGGTGGAGTTAATGCTAGAGCTACCGATGCTTATGCTTTTACTAGAAATGGTGGGCCAAGAGTTGTAGAAAGTATTTATCCAGGAGGTTTTACTCCAAGAATTACTTCTAAAATTTTAGACAACTCGATTGCTGGTGGATTTAAAATGAAAACAGCCAATGGTTGGAAAATTGATTTGAGTAATGCTTTTGGTAAAAACAAATTTGATTATACTATCAAAGGTACATTGAATGCTTCTTTAGAAGCTGCTTCTCCTAAAGAGTTTAAAGCTGGTGGACATAGTTTGAGCCAAAACACCACTAATCTTGATTTTTCTAAAAACATCGAATCTGTAATGGATGGTTTGAATATAGCTTTTGGTGCAGAATACCGTATGGAAAAATTTGAAATTTTTGCTGGCGAAGTAGGTTCGTATGCTACTTATGATACCAATGGTAATCCAATAGAAAATCCAATTACACAATTTGCACCATTAACCGATAACCCAGATTATGATCCTTTATTACCAATAAGTGTCGACAATCCAATATTGGTACCTCGACCTGGAGGTTCTCAAGGTTTTCCTGGTTATAGTCCAAAAAATGAAGTGAGCGAAACTAGAAATAGCAACTCTTTTTATGCAGATGCTGAACTAGATGTTTCCAAAGATTTCTTGTTGAGTGCTGCCATTCGTTTTGAAAATTATAGTGATTTTGGAAGCACCTTAAATTATAAATTTGCTTACAGATTAAAAATGTCAAACAAAATTAGTTTGAGAAGTTCATTTAGTTCAGGTTTTAGAGCACCATCATTGGCACAAATTTATTACAATACTAGTTTTACCAACTTTAGTAGTTCTGGAGCAACAGAAGTATTGTTGTCTGGTAATGAAAGTCCAGTAACCAAAGCATTTGGAATTGGAAAACTAAACGAAGAAACATCTAATAATGGTTCTATTGGTTTGACAGGAAATTTCGGAAATTTTACAGCAACTGTTGATGGATATCTTATCAATGTTAAGGATAGAATAGTATTAACTGGTTATTTCGATGCTTCTTCATTAGGATTAAATGTTGATGCTGCACAGTTCTTTACTAATGGTGTTAATACTGAAACCAAAGGATTGGATGTTGTTTTGGCTTGGAAAAAAACTATCGGAGATTCTAAAATTGGTGCCACTCTTGTTGGAAACATCAATGATATGAAAATTACAAAAGTTAAAAACGGTAATCTTGACGAACAAACCTTTTTTGGAGAAAGAGACAAAGCCTTTTTATTGGCATCTGCTCCAAAAAGCAAATTTGGATTGAATTTGAACTATGGTTACAAATGGTTTGATTCTGGTTTAGCCTTTACAAGATTTAGCGAAGTAAAATTATTAGACTATCAAGTTTATGAAGATGTAGCTGATTATGGTTCATTTAACAATCAAATAAAAGCAGCTACGGATACCTATACTGCAAAAATTGTAACTGATTTGACTTTAGGTTTTAAAATGACAAAATCGTTAAAACTTACAGTTGGAGCCAACAATTTATTGAATATCTATCCTGATCAACAAGATGACTGGGTTGAAGCTGGTGGTTATTGGGATGCGGTTCAAATGGGATTCAGCGGAGCCTATTATTATGCTCGTTTAGGATTTAAATTCTAAAAGAATTTTATAATAAACTAAAAAATCCTGAAAGTAAATAGACTGAACCCAAAAGTTTAGACAAATTTATAATTAATTTTGATAATAATGAGTTCGATATTTTATCGGGCTCATTTTGTTTAAATTCGACTTG
>JAYTNO010000109.1:0-11531 GCA_043748275.1 Flavobacterium sp.
TTTTTTCAAATCTTTCTTTTCTATCAATGCATCTACTTCTTTTTTGAAATCGATTAATTGTTTTGCAACAATCGTATTCAAAGTAGTCATTGCATTGGCGCAATTTGCAGAAGAACCAACCGCTCTAAACTCGAATTTGTTTCCTGTAAAAGCAAAAGGTGATGTTCTGTTTCTGTCAGTATTGTCTAAAAGTACATCTGGAATTTTTCCTACTACATTTAGTTTTAAATCTGTTTTTTCTTCTGGAGATAATTTTCCGTCTGTTACACCTTCTAATTCTGCTAAAACTTTTGTCAATTGTTGACCAATAAACACCGAAATAATTGCTGGTGGCGCTTCATTTGCACCCAAACGATGATCATTACTTGCTGTTGCAATTGCTCCACGCAATAAAGCTTCGTATGTATCTACTGCTTTTATGGTATTGATAAAGAAAGTCAAAAATTGCAAGTTGCTCATTGGCGTTTTTCCTGGACTCAATAAATTTACACCAGTATCAGTCGCCATTGACCAGTTGTTGTGTTTTCCTGAACCGTTTACTCCTTTGAAAGGTTTTTCGTGAAATAATACTTTCAAATCGTGACGTTCTGCTACTTTTTGCATTACATCCATCAACAAACAGTTGTGGTCTACAGCCAAATTGGTTTCTTCAAAAATTGGTGCCAACTCAAACTGATTTGGTGCAACTTCATTATGACGTGTTTTTACTGGTATACCAAGCAACATACATTCTTGCTCTAAATCTCTCATATACGTTAACGCACGAGTGGGTATAGAACCAAAATAATGGTCGTCTAATTGTTGTCCTTTTGCAGAAGTATGTCCTAATAATGTTCTTCCTGTCATTGCAAGATCTGGACGAGAATTTGCCAAAGATTTATCGACCAAGAAATATTCTTGTTCCCAACCTAAAGTAGCGGTCACTTTTTTTACATTTTTATCAAAATATTTACAAACATCTGTTGCAGCATCATCCATTGCAGACAAAGCTCTCAATAATGGTATTTTATTGTCTAATGCTTCTCCTGTATAAGAGATAAAAACAGTTGGAATACATAATGTTGTACCAAAAATAAACGCTGGAGAAGTTGGATCCCAAGCAGTATATCCACGTGCTTCAAATGTGTTTCTAATTCCTCCATTCGGGAAAGAAGAAGCATCTGGTTCTTGTTGCACCAATTGTCCTCCACCAAATTTTTCTACTGGATCGCTACCATCATATGATGTTTCAAAAAAAGCATCATGTTTCTCTGCAGTTGTTCCTGTAAGAGGTTGAAACCAATGGGTATAGTGAGTTACGCCTTTTGCCAAAGCCCATTCTTTCATTCCCATTGCAATATAATCAGCTAATTTTCTGTCAATTTTTGTTCCGTGCTGTACGGCATCTTTCACTCCTTTATATGCATCCGAAGTCAAGTATTGCTTCATTGCTTTATCATTAAAAACATTTGAACCGAAAATAGTTGATTTTTTGTCGGTTTCTTCAAATTTAACTGGAATTCTGTTTGATGCTTCTTTTAAAGCTTGAAAACGTAATGTTGCCATAAAAAATTATTTTATTTGTTATACCCTATTAATTTGATACAAAAATATAAAAAATATAATACTAAATTTATTTATACCCTATTTTTTTATAGGTTAAATAAAATATTCGATAAAAAGCAACGAAAAATAGATGATATACATTATTATTAAATTAACTTGTACTTCAATCGGGATGAATTATATTTGCTAAATCTATAAAATGAAACAAAATGATTATTTGGATTTTATTTCTGGCTTTAGTTTTTCTATTTCTTGCATTAGATTTAGGAGTATTTAATAAAATCCCTCATATTATTAGCACAAAAGAAGCTAGTAAATGGACTGCCATTTGGGTTTCGCTCTCATTTGCTTTTTCTGGTGTTATATATTGGATTTATTCTACTTCATATATTGACAACCCTGATAATTTGAAGCCTGCGACGGCAATGATAAAGTATATTACAGGATATTTAATTGAACTTTCCTTGAGTATTGATAATATTTTTGTGATTGCCATCATTTTTGCATCATTTAAAATTCCGCAAAAATACCAGCATCGTGTATTGTTTTGGGGAATTTTAGGCGCCATTGTTTTTAGAGGTGTAATGATCTTTTTTGGAGTAATGCTAATCAATAAATTCAGTTGGACAACTTATCTGTTTGGTGCCTTTTTGATATTTACTGCTTTAAAAATGTTATTTACAAAAGACGAACCTGATTTTGATCCCAAAGATTCCTTTGTTTACAATATTTTAGGGAAAATTATTCCGATTACAACTCTCACAGACAAAGAACATTTTATTGTTAAGAAAGAAAATAAAAATTATGCAACACCACTTTTTGTAGCTTTGATTGTCATAGAAGTGATGGATGTTTTGTTTGCCGTTGATAGTGTACCAGCAATTCTGGCAATTACATCTGATCCTTTTTTGGTCTTTAGTTCAAATATTTTTGCAATTTTAGGATTACGATCTATGTATTTCTTTTTAGCCAATATGTTGGAGAAATTTAGCTATTTAGAATATAGTTTAATTGCAATTTTGAGTTTTGTAGGACTAAAAATGTTACTTCACGATTATATCAAAGTTCCAGAATGGGCATCTTTAGGATTTATCGCATTAGCATTAATAATTGGTATTTATGTTTCATTACATAAAAGTAAAAACGAAACTGAAGCCTAAAACTTATTGTAAATAAAAAAAACTGTCAATTTCTTGACAGCTTTTTTTTAAAAATTATTATGTTAATTCAACTTTTTAATTTTTGAATCATTTATATGATATGCTTTTATCACAGCATTATAATCATTCAAATCTACTGCAGCAGTTCCTTTATTTGAAAAATAACCAGGAATAATTACAATTCTAAAAGTTTGATTCGTAATATAATTTGGAGTCGTTGCAATATTATAGTTTCCTCCAGCATAAATTGTAAAATCCTCTTTACTGAAATCAAAATCATAATCTAATTCTCCTTGATTTAAATATAAGGTTCTTGGAATTGGTTGCCAAATTGGAGTTTGAGTATCTATTGTACCAGACAATCTATATATCATAACAACATCAGAATCGTAAATTTGAGGATTCAATGATTGATAAATATTATAACCTATTTGAGAATCATAATTAAAATCTACATTCAATAATTCAAAAACTTCGGCTTCAACATTTGTACCATTTTGACCATCTTGACCTGGAACTCCTTGTGGACCTTCGCAACTTGATAAAAATGTTGCGGTAACTATTGCTAAAAGTAAAAATATTCTTTTCATAATTTCATAGTTTTATTGATTTATAAAGGTATTCCAAATTTCAAGCCAAAAAAATAATTTATTGAAACTTTAATAAAAATAAATTGAATTACTTTTGTACTTATGAAACTATATATGATACTATTGGGTTGTAGACCAAAAGGAAGATTTACAGAACAGCACGATATTTTTTTCGGAATTGCAAATTCAATGAAAGAATTAATTCCATCAATGAAGAAATTTTGGCCCGAAGCAAAAGGTCAAATTCATATTGATGTTTGGAGAGAAGTAACCTCTGTTGATGGTTATGCTATAAATATAATTCCAACTAATAAAGAAGTTGAAAATGAAAAACAACTTTTTTTTATAAACCTTGGCGGTTATAAGCAAAATGAGTTTGATGAATTTCATTATAAAATGTTGACTGTCGCTACTACTTTAGGTGAAGCTGCAAAGAAATCTAAGGAAACTTTATTTTATAAACACAATGGTTTTAAAGGTGCAACATCTCATATTGATGATAAATTTGGTGTAGATGTTGATGATCTTTATAATGTAAAAGAGATTTTAGAACTCGATGTAAAAGAAAAATTTAGTTTACAAATATCAAAATCTGATGAAAAACTACCTGAAGATGTATTGCATATTGGTTATTTAAAATTAGATAAAATTCAATAATTATGGGAAGAAATAACGAAAAAAACATCAAAATACATAATGATAAGCTTCATAAAAAACAGAATAAAGTAAAAAACAGTAAAATTGAGCGTGCCGAAAAATTAAAGGATATAATAAAAAAATTCAATTCTGGCACTTCAAATTCTGAAGAAAATAAATAAAAAAATCCCGTCTATGAAGACGGTATTTTTTTTATCATACTAAATGAAGATTATTTCCCCATTTTTGCTTTTAATGCTTTTTTCTTGTCTGTCATTTCCAAAGCACCATAAACGTTTAACAAAGTTGTCGCAACGTCTTCGTTTTTTGGAGACAATTCATATGCTTTTTCCAAATAAGGAAGCGCATCAGTAAATACCACATCTCTTTGTTTTTTTAGCACTTCATATCGTTTATTGTCTTTCTCAGAAGTTCCCAATTTATTGATTTCCTCAATAAGTTTTTTATCAGCATCCAATTTCAAGATAGCTAAATTTAAATAAGCATTTACATAATCAGGTTTGATTGCAATGGCTTTTTTATAATAATTTTCTGCACTTGCAGCATCTGTTTTTGAAGAAATTACTCCTAAATTGTATAACAAATCAGCATCATTAGGATTTTTTTCTAAAACCTGAGTGATTAATGTTTTATACGTTTTATAATCTTCTAAATTCAAATATAAATCTGCTTCAGAAATTGCTAAAGCAGTATCATCTGGATTGGCTTCTCTTGCTTCTTTCAAAGCTGCTTTTGCTTCTTCAGTTTTACCTTTTTCAACAAGAATTAAGGCAATATTTTTATATATTTCTCCTCTTTTTGATGGCACTTTTTCATCTCTAGGATTTGAATATAATTTCAATCTCACTTTTTGGTCTCTATCTGTTTTTGCAGCAGCATCTGATCCAAAAAATTCTTCTTGATCTGAAACGGCACTTTTAGCATAATACGAGGTGCTTTCGCCGGAAAAATTAAGTTTCTTTAATTCACCATAATAAGCTAATGCAGTGTCATAATCTTTTGCATTAACAGCATAATTTGCTGCATAATACAGTTTTTCCATGTCGGTTTTGTCCAAATCATATACTGCTTTTAGTTTTGCTGAAGCAACTGCATAATTTTTGTTGGTACCTTCCTGAATAGCACCGTTGATTAATTTGCTTTTGATGTCTGCAATTGCGGTTTTTGCTTGCTCAGAATACTTAGATTTTCCACTTGTTTTTTCAACAGCAAGTAAATCTAAATAAGCATTTGCGGCATCTGTTTGATTTTTTGATGCATCAATATTTTTATTAGATAAATCCAATAATGTATTTCCTTTTACAAAATAATATTGCGCTTTTTCTGCATCTGTAGCATTTGCCATAACAGATTCTGCTTGCATCAAAATTGTTTTTGCTTCGGCAGCGTTTCCTCCTTTTAGTGCTTTTTCAGCTGCTTTTATTTGATCTTTTTGTGCAAAAGCAGATACAGAAATCAATACTGCTGAGGCAAGGATTAAATAGTTACTTTTCATTTACTTTAGTTTTAATTAATTTAATTTTTTTAATCTTATTCAAATACTATACCTAAATTTAAAATAGATTCAGGTATAGCAAAAGAATTTATTATTCATCGTCTGAATCATCTTCGTCAGCATCTTCAGCATCATCATCTTCTACAACTTCATCATCATCGTCATCATCATCGTCACCACCTTCGTCTTCTAGAATTTCTAATACTGGTTTTACTCTTTCGATTACTTCAGTTTCGATTACATTACCATCTTCATCAACTAAAACTTCTGCAACATCATCTTTCATCACTTTAGTCACTGCAGCAATAGAATCGTTTCCTTTAATGTTTATTAATTTTACACCTTGAGTAGCTCTACCCATTACTCTTAAATCTTCAACTGCCATTCTGATTGTCAATCCAGATTTGTTGATAATCATTAAATCATCTGCATCGGTAACTGCATTGATAGAAATTAATTTTCCTGTTTTTTCGGTAATGTTTAAAGTTTTCACTCCTTTTCCACCACGGTTTGTAATTCTATATTCGTCAAGACTAGAACGTTTTCCGTAACCATTTTCTGCAACGACTAGAATTTCGCTGCTCATATCATTTACAGTAACCATTCCAATAACCTCATCTGAATCATCTTTTAAAGTAATTCCACGAACTCCAGAAGCAGTTCTTCCCATTGGTCGTGTTTTAGTTTCTTCAAAACGAACTAATTTACCCGATTTTACTGCCAAAATAATTTGACTTTCTCCGTTGGTTAATTGTGCTTCTAATAATTCGTCACCGTCTTTTATGGTAATGGCTGCAACACCATTAACTCTTGGTTTAGAATATTTATCTAATGATGTTTTCTTAACCTGACCTTTTTTAGTAACCATAATAAGGTTATGACTTAGGGTATATTCTTTGTCCTTTAAGTCTTGTGTACAAATAAATGCTTTTACTTTATCATCACTTTCAATATTGATAAGATTTTGTAAAGCTCTACCTTTTGCTGTTTTGCTTCCTTCTGGAATTTCATAAACACGCATCCAGAAACATTTTCCCTTTTGAGTAAAAAACATCATATATTGATGATTGGTAGCCACATACATATGCTCTAAGAAATCCTGATCTCTTGTACCTGCGCTTTTTTGCCCTACTCCACCTCTATTTTGAGTTTTATATTCGGTAAGATTTGTACGTTTGATATATCCAGCGTGAGAAATTGTAATAACTACATTTTCGTCGGCAATTAAATCTTCAATACTTACATCTCCTCCAGCATATTCAATTGTTGAGCGACGTGCATCACCATATTTATCACGTATTTCAATTAATTCTGTTTTGATTAATTCCATACGCAATTCTTTGCTTGCCAATAATGCTTTTAATTCTTCAATTAATTTCATTATTTCTTCATATTCTGCACGAAGTTTGTCTTGCTCAAGACCAGTTAACTGGCGCAAACGCATTTCAACAATTGCACGAGATTGAATATCAGAAAGTTTGAAACGTTCCATCAATTTTTCTCTTGCTTCTTCTGTGTTTTTAGAACTTCTTATTAAAGCAATTACTTCATCTATATTATCAGATGCAATAATTAATCCTTCAAGAATATGTGCTCTTTCTTCTGCTTTTCGTAATTCAAATTGGGTTCTTCGAACTACTACCTCGTGTCTGTGTTCTACAAAATAATGAATCAAATCTTTTAGATTCAACATTTGCGGACGTCCTTTTACCAATGCAATATTATTGACACTAAAAGAAGATTGTAGTTGTGTAAATTTGTATAATGTATTTAATACAACATTTGGCACCGCATCACGTTTTAGAATATAAACAATACGCATACCATTTCTATCCGATTCATCTCGAATATTGGCTATTCCATCAATTTTCTTATCATTAACTAAATCGGCAGTTTTTTTAATCATTTCTGCCTTATTCACCTGATATGGAATTTCGGTTACGATTATTGATTCTCTTCCTTCAACTTCTTCAAAGTTAACTTTAGCTCTCATTACAATTCTACCACGACCAGTTTTGAAAGCTTCACGAACACCATCATAACCATAAATCACACCGCCTGTTGGGAAATCAGGTGCTTTTACATAATTTATTAATTCATCTATTTCGATGTCATTGTTATCTATATAGGCCAATGTACCATCAATAACTTCAGTAATATTATGTGGCGCCATATTGGTTGCCATTCCTACTGCAATACCTGATGCTCCGTTTATTAATAAATTTGGAACACGAGTTGGCATTACTGTTGGTTCGTATAGCGTATCATCAAAATTGAGTTTAAAATCAACTGTTTCTTTGTCAATATCTGCCATTATGTCTTCTGACATTTTTTTCATTCTGGCTTCAGTATAACGCATTGCAGCTGGACTATCACCATCTACAGAACCAAAGTTACCTTGACCATCAATCAATAGGTAACGCAAACTCCATTCTTGTGCCATACGTACCATAGCATCATATACTGATGTATCTCCGTGTGGGTGATATTTACCAAGAACTTCTCCGACAATTCTAGCGGATTTCTTATGAGCTTTATTTGAAAAAACTCCTAAATCATACATTCCGTATAACACTCTTCTATGCACTGGTTTCAAACCATCACGCACGTCAGGTAATGCTCTTGAGACAATAACAGACATCGAATAATCGATGTATGCTGATTTCATTTCATCTTCAATGTTAATTGGAATTAACTTTTCTCCGTCAGACATAGTATATAATTATATTAAAATTTATTTTAAATTAAAAATCTTGCTAATATACACTTTCTCGATTATTTTTCGATTAAATACAACGAGAAATTTAAGTGATTTATTAACAAAATCAGGCTGTTTTTCGGTTAATAAGTTAGTAGTGTATTGGCTTTTATTATTAAATATTTTTTTGTCAATTAGCTGACAGTAGATTTAGAGCGGAATAGTTTTTGCAATTGCATCGTTATAATCACTAAATTTACATTACCAAACCTATAATTATGGATGATAATTTTTCACCAAGAGTAAAAGATGTTATAACCTATAGTAAAGAAGAGGCTTTGCGATTAGGTCATGACTTTATTGGAACAGAGCATTTAATGTTAGGTATTTTAAGAGATGGAAATGGCAAAGCAATTACTATTCTTAACAATTTATCTGTTGACTTAGACCATTTGAGACGAAAAGTTGAAATCTTAAGTCCGGCAAATCCAAATGTTTTGGCCAATAATGAAAAGAAAAATCTGCACTTAACTCGCCAAGCTGAACGTGCTTTAAAAACTACTTTTCTTGAAGCGAAAGTTTTTCAAAGCACTTCGATAAGTACGGCGCATTTATTGTTGTGTATTTTAAGAAACGAAAACGATCCTACAACCAAGCTATTGAATAAATTAAAAATTGATTATGATTTAGCTAAAGAACAATATTTGAATATGACACCAAATGAAGAACAATTTTTAGAAAATTTGCCACGAAATGAGTCGTTTAATGACGATTCAAATCAAGATGACAATTTAAAAGAAGGAAATTTTAATAACCCTGCCAATAAGTCAAACAAAAAATCAAAAACTCCAGTTTTAGATAATTTTGGTAGAGACTTAACTGAAATGGCCGAAGAAGGAAAACTCGATCCTGTTGTGGGTCGTGAAAAAGAAATAGAACGTGTTTCTCAAATTTTAAGCAGAAGAAAGAAAAATAATCCGCTTTTAATTGGTGAACCTGGAGTTGGTAAATCTGCAATTGCAGAAGGATTGGCTTTACGTATCATTCAGAAAAAAGTTTCTCGAATTCTTTTCAACAAAAGAGTAGTAACGCTTGACTTAGCTTCGTTAGTAGCTGGTACAAAATACCGCGGACAATTTGAAGAACGAATGAAAGCAGTTATGAATGAGTTAGAAAAAAATGACGATATCATTCTGTTTATAGACGAAATTCACACTATTGTTGGTGCTGGTGGAGCAACAGGTTCATTAGACGCTTCAAATATGTTTAAACCTGCTCTTGCAAGAGGAGAAATTCAATGTATTGGGGCAACTACACTTGATGAATACCGTCAATATATTGAAAAAGATGGTGCTTTAGAAAGACGTTTTCAAAAAATTATTGTTGAACCTACTTCTGTAGCTGAAACAATTACTATTTTGAATAATATCAAAAACAAATACGAAGATCACCACAATGTAACCTATACTGATGAAGCAGTTGAAGCTTGTGTAAAATTGACCAACAGATATATGTCTGAGCGTTTCTTGCCAGACAAAGCTATTGATGCTATGGACGAAGCTGGTTCTAGAGTACACATTACCAATATTGAAGTTCCAAAACAAATCCTTGATTTAGAACGACAATTGGAAGAAGTTCGTGAATTGAAAAATTCTGTGGTCAAAAAACAAAAATATGAAGAAGCTGCCAAACTTCGTGATGATGAAAAGCGTATTGAAAAAGATTTAGCAATTGCTCAAGAACAATGGGAAGAAGATTCTAAAAGCAATCGTATTTTAGTTACTGAAGATAATGTTGCAGATGTTGTCTCTATGATGACAGGAATTCCTGTAAACCGTATTGCACAAACTGAAAGCAACAAATTGGCCAACCTTCCAGAACTTATTCAAGGTAAAGTTATTGGACAAAATGAAGCTGTTTTAAAAATAGCTCGTTCTATTCAAAGAAATCGTGCTGGATTGAAGGATCCAAACCGACCAATTGGTTCTTTTATTTTCTTAGGTCAAACTGGTGTTGGTAAAACACAATTGGCTAAAGTACTAGCAAAAGAATTATTTGATTCTGAAGATGCTTTGATTCGTATTGATATGAGTGAATATATGGAGAAATTCTCTATCTCACGCTTAGTTGGTGCGCCTCCAGGATATGTTGGTTATGAAGAAGGTGGACAATTAACCGAAAAAGTAAGAAGAAAACCATATTGTGTCGTTCTTTTAGACGAAATAGAAAAAGCGCATCCAGATGTTTTCAATATGTTGTTGCAAGTTTTAGATGATGGCTATCTAACCGATAGTTTGGGAAGAAAAATCGATTTTAAAAATACAATTATCATTATGACCTCAAATGTTGGTGCTCGTCAACTAAAAGATTTTGGTCAAGGTGTAGGATTTGGAACTGCTGCAAAAGTGGCTCAAGCCGATGATAATTCGAAAAGTATTATTGAAAATGCTTTGAAAAAAACATTTGCACCAGAATTTTTGAATCGTATTGATGATGTAATTGTGTTTAATGCATTAGAAAAACACGATATAGATTTAATTATTGAAATTGAATTAAAGAAACTTTATGCGCGTATCAATGAATTAGGATATAATTTGAACCTTTCAGACAAAGCAAAAGCATATATAGCAGAAAAAGGTTTTGACAGACAATTTGGAGCAAGACCATTAAAAAGAGCCATTCAAAAATATGTTGAAGATGCCTTAGCAGAAGAAATAATTACTTCAAAAATTAGTGCAGGTGATGAAATTTTTATGGACATTGAAGAAGGTGCTCAAGAGTTAACAGTACAAGTTAAAAAAGCACAAAAGCCAACAAAGTAAAAAATTAATTTAAATAATATTAGCCACTAAATTCATTAGTAATCACATCAAATATGATGTAAATTATTGAATTTGGTGGCTTAAATTTTATAAAATGTTACAAAACAAAATAATACTTGGTAGTGAAGAATGGTTTTCTTTTCCTGATTTAAAAATACCTACAATCAAAGCTCGTGTGGATTCTGGGGCAAAAACTTCGGCTTTACACGCCATTAATATTTCTCCTTTTCTAAAAGACGGAAACAATTGGGTAAAATTTGATATCAATCCGATTCAGAAAAATCTAAAAACTATAATTCATTGCGAAGCACCTCTTGTAGATAAAAGAATTGTAAAAAGCTCCAGTGGTTTTCGTGAACAACGTTATGTTATTCAAACAACTTTAGGAATTGGAAACTCTAGTTGGCCAATCGAAATGACTTTGACCAATAGAGATTCAATGGGTTTTAGAATGCTATTAGGACGTGAAGCAATGAGCGGAAGAATATTAGTTGATCCTGAACAAAATTATTTACTTGGTCAAGCAACTGTTGATAATATAAAAGAAATTTATAAAAATGCTGT
>JAYTNO010000110.1:0-49951 GCA_043748275.1 Flavobacterium sp.
ATTTAAAGTTACTTCACAAAGCACAACAACAGGTTGGCCACAAAACTCTACACAAACAATAACTTGGGATGTTGCAGGGACAGATGCAAATGGTATAAATGTAGCTACAGTGAATATTAAATTATCTACAGATGGCGGACTTACCTACCCAATAACTTTATTAGAAGGTACTTCAAATGATGGAAGTCAGGAAATTACAGTTCCAAATTTGGTTTCGCAAACGGCAAGAGTTATGGTAGAAGCAGTTGGGAATGTGTTTTTTGCTGTAAACTCTAAGAATATTAATATAGGTTACCAAGTAGTAAATGTATGTACAACATATGGATCAAATATTGCTGCATATAATTTGCCAGATGGAGCAACTTCATATACATCAAAACAAATAAGTGTGCCAACAGCGGGTACAATTTCTGATGTTAATTTAACTATAAACGCGACTCATTCTAATATTCAAAACCTAATGATTGCTTTAATTCGTCCTGGTGGTTCATTGTCTCTTTTATACAATCAACAATGTGCAGGTAGTGGTAATATGAATGTTACTTTTGATGCTCAAGGAACAGCTTTAGTTTGTTCTAGTCCGACAATAGGAACATATATTCCTCCAACTGGTTTTAATTTAGACTCTTTTAACGGTTTTAGTCAATTAGGAACTTGGCAATTAGGAATTAGAGACGCAGTTACAGGAAATGCAGGTACGATAAATTCTGTTGCATTGGAAATTTGTAGTCAAACTTTAGTTCTTTTAGCAACTCAAACTTTTGGATTTGAAAACTTTACTCTTTATCCAAATCCTAATTCTGGTAATTTTACAGTTGAGTTTAATTCTAAATCAAATAATAAAATCAATATTAAAATTCACGATTTAAGCGGAAGAAAAATATTTGACAAACAATATGAAAATTCAGGATTGTTTACTCAAAACTTACAATTAGACAATGCTCAATCTGGAATTTATTTGGTTTCTATTTCTGAAGGTGATAATAAAATTGTAAAACGAATTGTTGTAGAATAATCGGTTTTTTAATATGTATTATTATAAAAAAGTCTCGCAATTGCGAGACTTTTTTTATTTTAACGAAAGTTTAATTTTTGTAATAATTTGTGGAACTTCGGTAACTTTAAAATCTAAATCTATTGTGTTTTCTTTTGAGTTAAAAATAAGATTTCCTTTGGAAACTTTATAATTTCCTGTTTGTCCTTTGCAGTAACAAAAACGACCAAATAGCATTTTTGTATTTTGAATATCAGAATCTGATAGGGTTACATCTTTTATGGTGTTTTCTATTTCGAACACAATTTCTTCTCTATAACCTGCATCTTGTAAGTTTCCTTTTACAGTTCTAGAGTATTTATATTTTACAACTTTAGTGTCAAAACTATCTTCGAGTTCATAATAAATACTGCCAAATTCATCTTGCTTGACGTTTAGTTTTTTATTGTCGATAATTTCTACAGTACAAGTTCCGTCTTTAGGGCAATCATTTTCTAATGATGCAGTAAGTTTTTGAGAAGTTGTTTTTTTGCAACTACAAGATGTTAATACAAGAATTGCGATTAAATAAATTGAATTTTTCATAGTATTATTTTCCGTTAAAAGTTGTCATTGTGTTTTCTAATCCTGCGGTACCAAATGATTTTATAATTTCTGAAGCTAGTTCTAGTCGTTCGGTAAGCTTTTCTTTTTCGGTTTCACTCCATTCACCTAATACATAATCTACTTGTTGTCCTTTTTTGAATTCATCGCTGATACCAAATCTAAATCGAGTATAGTTTTGTGAATTCAAAATTAGGTTAATATTCTTTAATCCGTTATGGCCACCATCACTTCCTTTTGGTTTTATTCTAATGGTTCCAAAACTAAGATTTAAGTCATCGGTGATTACTAAAATATTTTCTAACGGAATATTTTCTTTATCCATCCAGTATTGAACTGCTTTGCCGCTGAGGTTCATATAAGTGTTGGGTTTTAGGAGTAAAAATGTGCGACCTTTGAATTTATATTCGGCTAACATACCGAGTTTTACGGTTTCGAAAGAAATAGATTCTTTTCGAGCCAAGAAGTCTACTATTTTAAATCCTATATTGTGTCTTGTATTGACATATTCGGCACCGATATTTCCTAACCCGACGATTAAAAATTTTTTCATTGTTTGTTCGCTTTCTTCTTTTGTATTCTTATGAAATATTTTTGTTAACCAATTCATTTTGTAAAAGTACAAAAGTTTATAAATGTTCAGATGGTTTTTCTGATAACCCTGATGGGAATGAAAATCCTGTTGTTGTGAGGTTGCTTAACAACCTCTCAATGACAGATTGGAATGTACAGCAGGAAAAGGGATAATAAATTTGCCTGAAGTGCTGTTTCTTAAAAATAAAAAAAGCACCAGTTTTGCAACTGATGCTTTTGAAATATGAAATAAGTTGAATTATTTTTTCTTTCCTTTTACTGGAGCTTTTGCTGCTTTTGCTGCTTCTTGAGCTGCTTTCATTGCTGCACGAGAAATACGTACTTGAGCTACTACAGTGTTGTCTGGGTGCATCAATTTGTAATTGTCTGATGCTAATTTTGTAACATATAATTTGTTACCCATTTCTAATGAAGAGATGTCTGCATCAATAAAATCTGGAAGGTTTTTTGGTAATGCTTTTACTTTTAATTTACGTGCGTTTAAACGTAAAACACCTCCTAATAAAACTCCTGGAGATACACCAACAATTCTAATTGGCACTTCCATAGTGATTTCTTTATTGTCAAACAATTCGAAGAAGTCAATGTGCAAAATTTTGTCTGAAACTGGGTGCACTTGAATGTCTTGTAGAATTGCATTGTATGATTTGTCACCTAATTCGATCACAACTGTGTGAGCGTTTGGAGTGTAAACCAAGTTTTTGAAAGCTTTTTCGTCTGCTCCGAAATGTACTGCTTGATTTCCTCCGTATAACACGCAAGGAACCATTCCAGCATTACGTAAGGCTTTAGTCGAAACTTTTCCCACGCTTTCTCTTTGTGATCCTTTAATTGTAATCGATTTCATTGTAAAAAAATATAGTTAATAATTATTAAATTCTTGTTTTGTTTTAAGTAATGAGATTGCTTATTTGCAATAGGTTACATTAAAAATTTTCCACTAATGGAATTGTTGTGATGTACCATATGCATTACTTCTGCAAAAAGAGGTGCACAACTCACGACTCTTATTTTTTTTGACTCCTTCTTTAACGGAATAGAATCGGTAACTATTAATTCGCTTAATTGCGATCTTTCAATTTTTTCGTATGCGTCGCCTGATAATATTGCGTGTGTACAAATTGCACGAACACTAAGTGCTCCTTTTTCTATCATCAAATCGGCAGCTTTTGCTAATGTTCCTCCTGTATCGATCATGTCGTCTACAAGAACTACATTTCTACCTTTTACTTCACCAATGAGCTCCATTGTATCAATTACATTAGCAATTTTGCGCTGTTTGTAACAAATTACTACATCTGATTCTAAAAATTTAGAATAGGCATAGGCTCTTTTTGATCCTCCCATATCTGGAGAAGCTATTGTTAGATTCTCTAAATTTAAACTCCTTAGATAAGGTAAAAAAATGGTCGAAGCAAAAAGATGGTCAACTGGTTTTTCAAAAAAACCTTGTATTTGATCTGCGTGCAAATCCATTGTCATGACTCTGGTTGCTCCAGCGGCATCTAATAAATTGGCTACTAATTTTGCTCCAATTGGCACTCTTGGTTTGTCTTTTCTATCTTGTCTTGCCCAACCAAAATAAGGAATAACAGCTGTGACGTGTCTTGCAGATGCTCTTTTTGCAGCATCTATCATCAGTAGCAATTCCATTAAATTATCTGCACTCGGAAAAGTAGAACAAACAATAAAAACACGTAATCCTCGAATTGATTCTTCGTAAGAAGGTTGAAATTCGCCATCACTGTATTTTGAGAACGTAACTCTACCTAGCGGAACGCCATACTTTTCAGCAATTTGTTCGGCTAAATATACACTTTGGGAACAGGCAAATATCTTTGCTTCTGGTTCTTGATGTGACATTTTAATGTGTTGTTTTGTAGTTAGTTAGTGTGTTTCGCCGTAACGAGGTGCAAATTTAGTAATTAAATTGAACTCTGAAAGGAAAAATATGAGTAATTTTTTATGAAATGCAGAATTATTTTTTACATTTGCAACCTGATAAAGAATATTTATCACTGCTAGTTGCCCGAATGGCGGAATTGGTAGACGCGCTGGTCTCAAACACCTGTGGGAAACCGTGCCGGTTCGACTCCGGCTTCGGGTACATAAAAGGAAGTTCTCAATAGAGAACTTCCTTTTTTTTTTAAACTCTATCTAGATCTGGTTTCCAATTTTTAATTGCTTTTTTAATTTCATCACCAGATAATTTTTCTTTTATAGTTTTATTTATAAGTGAAACTAATTCATCATTCGAAGCAAATCGTAATGCAAATAATTGACCGTCATTGAAATGATATTCTATTTCTTCAAATCGTTTCCCTGTTAGAGTAAAATAATTATATCTTATTTCTAATCGTACCATTCGATTTTGTAACGTTAAGGCATAATGTTGGCGCAACATAAATGCTAAACAAAATAGAAATACAAATACAACACTAATGAATATCCAAACTAATTTTTCTGGTTTTGTAAAGCAGAAATAAATACTAGTAGATAAAAAAGCTATTAAAATAGGATAATATATAAAATGATGTGGTGTATAGTAACGAATATGGTTTTTATAGGATTGTGGTTTCATTTTAAAGATTTTTTATCACATAGGTTACTATTCCCCAAATAATTAATTCATTTTCATCGGTTACTTTTATAGGTTGAAAATTTTTGTTTTCTGGCATCAAAAAAACGCAATCTTTCTCGATTTGAATTCGTTTGATGGTAAACTCACCATCAATAAAGCAAACAGCAACTTTGTTGTTTTGTGGTTCTATGCTTCGATCAATTACCAAAATATCACCATCGTCAATACCTGCACCAATCATTGATGTTCCTGATGCTTTGGCATAAAAAGTTGCTTCTCTGTTTTTGACTAATACATTGTCAAGGCTGATTTTTGTTTCATCAAAATCTGCTGCTGGCGAAGGAAATCCTGCTTTTATTCCGCTAGAAATAAATGGAAGCTCATTTAGATTTTCAAAATCTGGAATGAAGAAGGTGAGATTGTTTTTTAATTGCATTTTACTCTAAATATATCTTTAATGTCAGTGGTGTATTTTTTTGACAAGTGGTTTTGTCTCATTTTCCAAGTGCGTTGCAAATCTTGATTTCCTAATCGTATTTTGCGCTCGCCCGTTTTTTTATGAAAATCATCAATTACTTTCATCAGTTTTTGATGCTTTGGGTTTTCTTCTTCAAAAAGATGAAATTGCTTCTGATCTTGCGGAATAATTTGCGTCACGATAATTCCGGCTTTTTTATATATTTCGCCTTCTTCAAACATTTCTGTCAGCATTTTTACTGCAACACTACTCAAGGTAATATTGGAGTTGCTAGCAAAAGGCAAGGTTTCCATTTTATAGAAATTGTATCGCTGACGTTCTACTTTATATTTGTCTTTTCTTAAATAGAGAATTACACTATAGCAACAAGAGTTTTGTTTTCGCAATTTCTCTGCACATACAGTTGCAAAGGTAGAAACGCGTTCCTTCATTTGGTCTAAAGTAGAAATGTTTCCGTCAAAACTTCTTGTAATGGCAATATTTTTTTTGTCTTTTGGCTCTTCCATTTCTAGAACCGATTTGCCTTCTAATTCATATTTTAGGCGTATACCAACAACACCCATTTCTTTTTTGATATAACTTTCATTATGTGGCAGCGTAAAATCGTAGGCTGTAAGAATGTTTTTGGCTTTCATTTTTTTGGTCAATTGATATCCAATTCCCCAAACATCTTCTATTTTGGTCCATTTCAATGCTTTGATGCGTTTCTCTTCGGTATCAATAACATATACTCCTGCGGTTCTTTCTTGGTATTTTTTGGCAATTTTATTGGCTACTTTCGATAAGGCTTTTGTTTCTGCAAAACCAACACAAATAGGCATACTTAGCCATTTTTGTATTCGTTTTTTCATTTGAAGGCCATAGTCATGAAAGTCTACTATCTTCATTCCGTTAAAATTCAAGAATGCTTCATCAATACTATAAACTTCTACATTGGGTGTGTAATTTTCAAGAATTTTCATTACACGGTTACTCAAATCGCCATATAAAGCATAATTCGACGAAAAGACTTTAACATTATGCTCTTTTAATTGTTGTCTGAACTTGAATTCGGGTGCACCCATTGGTATGCCTAAAGCCTTTGCTTCATAACTTCTGGCAATAACACAACCGTCGTTATTAGACAAAATAACTACTGGTTTTCCGTTATATTGTGGTTGGAAAACGCGTTCGCACGAGGCATAAAAATTATTACAATCAACTAAAGCATACATCTTGTAAAGTTACCAAATAACGATTTATTTGAAAGTTAAATTTCTGGATTGTTGATAAATAAAAAACCACCAAAAAATTAATTTCTTGGTGGTTGTATTTTAATTTGTAAGATATTTTTATGCCAACAAATCCATAACTAATGAAGGGAATAATCCTAAAATTAAGTTCAAAATTATAGCAATAACAGCAACAGCATAGATAATTATTGGAGTTCCTGTTCGTGTTTCGTTAGGTTCTTTGGTATACATAGCTAAAATTAATTTGAAATAATAGCCAACACTAATAATTGAATTAATTACTGCTACGATAACCAATACTAAATATCCTGCTTGAATGGTTTGACTAAATAAAATTAATTTTGCGAAAAATCCAGAAAATATAGGAATTCCAGCCATTGATAGAAGTGCACCGGTTAATACTGCTGCAAGAACAGGATTTGTTTTTCCTAATCCATGAAAATTTACAATATCTTCGTTTTCTCTGTTTTTACATACATAAAGAATCACACTGAAAGCAGCTATACCAGCTAATGAATAAGCCGTTGCATAATATAACAAACTTCCTGCTGATGTTGCTGTGCTTAACAAAGTCATCAACATAAAACCAGCATGAGATATTCCCGAAAAGGCTAACATACGTTTTACATTGGCTTGTTTCAATGCCATGATATTCCCAACAGTCATCGAAGCCATTGAAATAATTACAATAACTATTTGAAAATGATAGGATAAATCTGCATTCATTGCAGTAAGCAATTTAAATAAAGTTGCCATTGCAACCACTTTTGCCAATGTGCTCATTGTAGCTGTGGTTAGTGATGGAGAACCTTCATAAACATCTGGTGCCCAAAAATGAAACGGTACAGCTGCAATTTTGAAAAGCATTCCTATTAACAATAAGATTATGCCAATTGGGAACCAAACTGGTAATTCTGCAGATTGAGATAATCCGCTTATTTCTGTAATATCAAAAGTTCCCATGGCACCATATACCAAGCATATTCCAAACAATATAATACCTGAAGCAAAAGAACCCATCAAGAAGTATTTCATTCCAGCTTCATTACTTTTCAAATTCAATCGATTACTTGCTGCTAAAACATATAAAGAGATCGATAAAACTTCTATACCTAAAAAGAACATTGCTAAATTTCCAAATGATACCATGGCAACAGCACCAGAAAGTAAAAAGATTTTTATAGCAATAAAATCAGAAATTTTAGATTGATGATTTTCATAAAAATTATGACTTAAAGCAACAAGAAATACTGTAAGTACAATAAACAAACTAGAAAACGCCACCGAAAATTTATTAACCACAATCATATTGTTATAATAATTTCCGGGAGTATTAAATTCTGACATAGTCAATCCAAGAATGGCTAATAAACCAATGATTGTCATCGGAACTAGTGCTTTTCTTAAATTAAGAATTTCAAATAAAAGGCATAAAACACCTAATCCTACTATAGCTATTAATGTATTCATTCTTGATTTGACTAGTTAGTTCTATTAATTTGAATTAAAATATTTTCCAGACTTGGTGTGATTAAATCTGTAATTGGTTTTGGATACATTCCAAAGAAAAAGATAACAGCAATTATAATTACTAATGTTAATCCTTCGTTGAAAGTAACATCCTTGAAAATTTTAGTATTGGTTTCTCCTAACATAACATATTGAAACATTTTCAACATATAATATGCTCCCAAAATTATTGTTGTTCCACCTAAAATAGCAAACCATATATTTGTTTGAAACAAACTATATAATACGGTAAACTCTCCAACAAAGTTGAATGTGGTTGGTAATGCAACAGATGCTAATACCAATATTAGAAACATGGATGTGAATTTTGGAGATTGAGCTCTAATTCCTCCCATTTCTGAAATGGTTCTTGTTTCGTATCTTCTATATATAATTTCAGCAACAAAGAATAATCCAACAACAACAAATCCGTGAGCAATCATTTGCAAAACAGATCCTCTAAGACCATCTAGCGTCAAAGTATACGTACCTGCAGCAATTAAACCTACGTGAGCTAATGAGGAATAAGCCAATAATTTTTTTAAATCTTTTTGACGTAATGCTACAATTGAACCATAAATAACACCAGCAATACTCAATCCTATAAAGATATTTTTATATTCTACAGCAGCAAAACGAGCTAAAGGAATTTGCCAACGGATGACACTATATAAACCCATTTTCAACATAATTCCAGAAAGTAACATAGTACCAACTGTTGGTGCTTTTTGATACACTTTTGCCTGCCAAGTATGAAAAGGTATAATTGGTATTTTGATTGCATATGCTAAGAAAAAAGCGAGGAATATCCAGAATTGTTCTTGAGTAGTAATTCGCATTTTATACAAATCATCTATCATAAAACTTCCTGCTCTTTGGTATAGAAACACAAATGCAACCAACATAAATAATGAACCTGCAAGTGTGTAAATAAAGAATTTCACAACTGCTTTTTTACGTTCTTCAGCATCACCATTACCCCAAAGTAAAGCAATAAAGTAAATAGGAATAAGAGATAATTCCCAAAAAATATAATAGAAAAGGGCATCTGCAGCTAGAAAAGTTCCAACCATTGCAAATGACATAAATAATATTAAAGAATAGATAGATTTGGCATTTTTGAATTCATTTCCAAATGATGAAAACACAATCAAAGGCGTCAGAGCTGTTGTTAACAATACCATTGCAATAGAAAGCCCATCTGCTTGTAATGCAAACGAAACATTGGGTTGCGAAATCCAAGGAGCAATAAAATTTATGTTTTGTCCTAAATTAAAAAGATTGAGCAAATAGATGGAAAGCCCGAATGAAGCAAGACTAAAAAGCAACGCAACTCTAGAGGCTAATTTGTCTCCAGAAAAATAGGTTGCCAATGCGCCAACTAAGAGTATAAGTAATAAGTAAGATACATCCATTATGTAAAAATTATTGAGCTAAAAATAAATAAGAGACTATGGCACAGAATCCAATTACAAAAACAAAAAGGTAAAAACCAATGCTTCCGTTATGTGCTTTTCTTCCATAAGTTCCTATTTCGTTTGTTACTTTTCCTAATCCAAATACAAAACCAGATAAGGCAGTTTCTATATAATCTCTAGAGAATCTAGAAATTGCATTTATTGGTTTTACAAATATTGCTTCATAAATTTCATCTACATAATATTTGTTATACAAAACTTTAGAAAACCCAGAAATCTGAGCATCTTCTACTGGAATTGTATTTTGTTTGATATACTTAGAAAAAGCAATTCCAATTCCTATTAAACCTCCAACAACCGCAATTGCCATCAACATATATTCGGTAGTACCAAAATGATGTGCTTCAGATTTTTCTGCAAATAATGGTGATAAATAACCATTTAACCAACTATTTCCTGGTAAGCTAATAAGTCCACCAATGGTTGCTAAAATAGCTAAAACAATTAATGGAAAAGTAATTAAAGCTGGACTTTCGTGTAAATGATGTTTCTGCTCTTCTGTACCTCTAAATTCTTTAAAGAATGTAAGATATAACAATCTAAACATATAAAAAGCAGTCATAATTGATGCTAAAGAAGCAATAACCCATAAAACTATATTATGATGAAAAGCTACCATCAAAATTTCGTCTTTTGAGAAAAATCCAGAAAATGGTGGAATACCAGAAATTGCTAATGAAGAAATTAAAAAGGTGATGAAGGTTATGGTCATAACTTTTTTCAATCCACCCATTTTTCTCATATCTTGCTCGCCATGCAAAGCGTGAATGACAGATCCAGAACCTAAGAATAAACATGCTTTGAAGAATGCGTGTGTTATAACGTGAAAAACAGCAACTTCATAAGCGCCCAATCCTAATGCTAAAAACATTAATCCTAATTGAGAAACGGTAGAGTAGGCCAATACTTTTTTGATATCATTTTGAACCAAACCAATAGTTGCAGCCACCAAAGCAGTTACTGCTCCAACAATGGCAATTATATTTTGAATTTGTGGCGCTAAATCAAATAAGAAATTCAATCGAGTAATCATAAAAATACCCGCAGTAACCATTGTTGCAGCATGTATCAAAGCAGAAACTGGAGTTGGACCAGCCATTGCGTCTGGCAACCAAGTATATAAAGGTATTTGTGCAGATTTTCCGCAAGCACCAATAAATAAAGCTAATGCTGCAGCAGCTATCCAATATGAATTTGCATTATTTGTACCACCAAGTATAGTCTCTTTTAAATTAACAAAATCTAAAGTTGAAAAAAGTGAACCAAGAATAAAAATCCCGATTAGCAATCCTAAATCACCAATTCTGTTCATAATAAATGCTTTTTTTGCAGCATCATTATAATCTTGATTTTTATACCAAAACCCAATTAATAAATAAGAACAAAGACCAACACCTTCCCAACCAATAAACATTACTAATAAATTACTTCCTACAACTAGAGTAATCATAAAGAAAATAAACAAGTTGAGGTAAGCAAAAAAGGTATGCATTTTCTCATCATCGTGCATATAGCTTATAGAATACAGATGAATTAACGAACCGATTCCAGTCACAAACAATAACCATAAAAGGGATAATTGGTCTAAAAGAAATCCAAAATCTATTTTGAAATTTTGAATCTGTATCCAATCAAAGAAAGAAATTGCTATTGGTTGTTTGGTTGTATTTATTTGTAAAAAGAAATAAATAGAAATTACAAACGAAACGGCAACTGATAATGTGCCAATTGTTCCAGAAAGAGATTTTCCTAAACTTTTTCCGAAGAAAACATTGATTAAAAATCCTAAAAAAGGAGCTAATACTAATACTAATGCTAAAGTGGTATCCATTAATTATCCTTTTAATTTTTTTAAATTAGCTACATCAATCGAACCTAGATTTCTAAATATAGAAACCAAAATAGCCAAACCTACTGCAACTTCAGCTGCTGCAACTGCCATTGAGAAAAACACAAAAACTTGCCCCTGAGCATCTTGATGATAAGTAGAAAAAGCAACAAACAATAAGTTTACGGCATTTAGCATTATTTCTATTGACATAAAAACTATAATAGCATTTCGTCTATATAAAACTCCAAAAACCCCAATCGAAAAAAGGATTACAGAGAGAAAAATATAATTTTCTATACCGACTTGATTTAAAATATTATTCATATTATTTCTCTAATTTTTCTTTTTTAGACAATAAAACGGTTCCAATCATTGCTACTAATAACAATATAGAAGCATATTCAAACGGAACCATATATTCATTCAATAAAACTTTACCTAATGTTTTTATAGATTGAAAATCTTCGCCAGTAACAAAATAATCACCCACAATAGGTTTAGAATTTACAAATATGGCAATCAATACCAAACAAATCAAACAAAAAGAAACTACGGCACCCAATCGTGTAATCCTTGGTTTGTGTACTTCGTCTTCTTTATTCAAATTCATTAACATAATGGTAAACAAAAACAAAATCATAATAGCTCCAGAATATACAATGATATGAACAATTGCTAGAAACTGAGCATTCAATAACAAATAATGACCAGCAATAGAAAAGAAACAAATCACTAAATAAATGGCACTATGAATAGGGTTTTTACTAAAAATAGTCAAAAAAGCAGTCGATAAAGTAATCGCTGACAAAACACAAAATATAATAAGTATTGGTGACATTAGTTAGCGTTTTTAAGTTGAGCATTTTTCATAGCCATTTCCAAAGGCATCACAAGTTTATCTTTTCCAAAAATAAAATCTTCTCTTTCATAACTAGAAGGAACCAAAACTTTTGAAGTTGTAAGATAAATTGCATCTTTCGGACAAGCTTCTTCACACAAACCGCAGAAAATGCAACGCAACATATTTATTTCATAAATAGAAGCATATTTTTCCTCACGATACAAATGTTTCTCGTCAGCTTTACGTTCAGAAGCAACCATTGTTATCGCTTCAGCAGGACAAGACAAAGCACAAAGTCCGCAAGCAGTACAATTTTCACGACCTTGTTCGTCACGTTTCAGCATATGTTGACCACGATAAACAGGACTCATTCTACGTACTTGTTCTGGATATTGAATCGTAACTTTGCGAGTAAACAAGTGTTTTATAGTAATAAACAACCCTTTTACAATTGCCACAAGATACAATCGTTCCCAAAAAGTCATCTCTTTATTAGAGACCATCTTTTTTCTACCCGATAAGGATATAGTTTCTATTGACATTTTCTTATTTCTAGTTTCAGATTTCAAATTCAGGATTTTCCTAAAAAGTCATCTAATTTTTAATTTCTTTTTTTTTTGAAGCTATTCCTGCTATTCGTTACAATCTTTTTTATTTTTTTACAAAAAACAAAAAAGGATTTCCACTACTATCAGGGCTAAACTTCCGTTTGTGTTTCAGCTTTTACTTTGGGTATTACAACCCTAAAAAGGCAAAAATCTCACTTCTCAAAATAACAATTCCAGTAATAATTATATTTATAATCGATAACGGAATCAAAATTTTCCAACCCAAATGCATCAATTGATCATATCTAAATCTCGGAATCGTCCATCTTACCCACATATAGAAAAAGATAAATCCGCAAATTTTTGCAAATAGAACAAAAATTCCTAAAACATTGGCAATATTCACACCCCAATTTTCAACAGCCCAACTCATTCCTGGATAATTATAACCACCAAAAAACAAAACCGCCAAAATAGTTGAGGATATAAACATATTTGCATATTCAGCAAAAAGATAAAATCCCATTTTCATGGATGAATATTCGGTATGGTAACCACCAATTAATTCACTTTCGCATTCTGCTAAGTCAAAAGGAGTTCTGTTAGTTTCAGCAAAAGCACAAATCAAAAAGATTAAAAACGATAACGGTTGGTAAAAAACATTCCAACTCATTCCAGATTGTTGAGCCGAAATTTCTCTCAAACTCAGAGTTCCAGTCATCATCAATAAAGCAATAACCGATAATCCCATCGCAACTTCATAAGAAACCATTTGCGATGCAGCACGAACAGCACCCATCAATGAAAATTTATTGTTAGAAGCCCAACCACCAATCATAATACCATAGACACCAACGGAGATAACACCAAAGACATATAATAAAGCAACATCAATATCGGTAGCTTGCAGCATAATGTCTCTACCAAAAAGGTGTAGTTTATCACCCCAAGGAATTACAGCACTAGTCATCAAAGCAGTACTCATTGCAATTGCTGGACCTATAGTAAATAAAAATTTATTTGGAGTGTTAGGAAAAAATTCTTCTTTAGAAAACAATTTTAAACCATCAGCAAGTGGTTGAAGAATACCGCCTTTTCCTGCTCTATTTGGTCCAATTCTGTCTTGAAGCCAAGCAGCAATTTTACGTTCAGCCAAAGTAGAGTACATTGCCATAATCATTGTTATTGCAAAAACAGCAACAATTATTACGCTTTTTTCTATGATATAAAAACTATCCATTGTTTCCTAAACTTTGTTGGTTTATAATATCTTCTTCGGTTAACGGTGTGTCAGACATACTGATTTTTTTACGGTCAATATCTCTACCCAATAAAATATTTTTCTCTGTAGCAATCTCAACTTTATGCAATTTTCTATTGTATTTGTTTTGATTGATTACAGAATCTTTTTCAAATTTTCTAGGACCTTCAATAACCCAATCTTTTATTTCTTTATGGTCAAAACGGCAACCGTTGCAGATAAATTCTTCTACTTCATGGTATTCGTCTTTACGACCAGTAACTCTTTGAATTTCATCACCAAACAACCAAACAGTAGTTTTTCCACAACATTTATCACAGTCTCTGTGTGCATTATAAGGTTTGTTAAACCAAACTCTCGATTTAAATCGGAACGTTTTATCGGTCAAAGCACCAACTGGGCAAACATCAATCATATTTCCAGAAAACTCATTATCAATTGCTTTCGATATACAAGTTGAAATATTTGAATGGTCACCACGATCCATAACGCCATGAACTCTATTATCGGTCAATTGGTCTGCAACCATTACACAACGATAACAAAGAATACAACGATTCATATGTAATTGAATATTCGGACCAATATCTTCTGGTTCAAAAGTTCTTTTTTCTTCTATAAAACGAGTTTGAGATTTTCCGTGTTCGAAACTCAAATTCTGCAAATCACATTCGCCAGCTTGATCACACACAGGGCAATCTAATGGATGATTGATAAGTAAAAATTCGGTCACGGATTTTCTGGCTTCTTCAACTCTTGGAGACGAAGTGCTATTGACTTCCATTCCATCCATACAACCTGTTACACAAGATGCCATTAATTTTGGCATTGGTCTTGGGTCAGCATCACTTCCTTTGGCTACTTCAACTAAGCAACAACGACATTTTCCGCCGCTACCTTTAAGTTTTGAGTAATAACACATTGCTGGTGGAACAACTTCTCCACCTATCATACGAGCAGCTTGTAGGATTGTGGTTCCTGGCTCTACTTCAATGCTTTGTCCGTCTATGGTTACTTTCATTTATTAAGTCTTATCGTCTTAATGTCTAAATGTCATAATGTCGAATAATTCATCTTTATGACTTTATGACTTTTGACTGTCATTTAAATATTTTATAAATCCACTTATTAATTTTGAAATATCTGAAACATTCTCAAATAATTCATCAAATTCTATTTTTGTAATATAATTTAAATCTAATGCTAAATACAATTGCGATCTTATTTCTGCTGCGGATGCTTTTGATATATATAAAAAATAAATAAATTCTTTATCTGTATTTCTTTCAAATCCTTCAGCAATATTAGAAGAAATTGAGATTGATGCTCTACGTATTTGTCTGACTAAATCATAATCTTTTTTAAATTCTATACCATTCGTTATTTCATAAATCCGTTTGTTGAAAATTCTTGATTTTTTCCAAGAATTAATTTCTTCAAATGAATTAAATTTCCCCATTTTCTTTATGACTTTTAGACATTCGACATTATGACTTTAGAAAAAGGTTCAGCAACAAAATGATCTCTATTTTTTATTTTTTCTGGAAAACGAATATGATATTCAAATTCATCTCTAAAATGTCTTATTGCCGCTGCTACAGGCCAAGCTGCTGCATCACCAAGAGGACAAATAGTATTTCCTTCTATTTTACTTTGTATGCTTAAAAGCAAATCAATATCTTCTTCACGTCCGTGACCATTTTCTATACGATGTAATACTTTTTCCATCCAACCTGTACCTTCTCGGCAAGGCGAACATTGTCCGCAACTTTCGTGGTGGTAAAATCTAGAAAAATTCCAAGTATTACGAACAATACAAGATGTATCATTATATACGATAAATCCTCCTGAACCTAACATAGATCCGGTTGCAAAACCACCATCAGATAAAGACTCGTATGTCATCAATCGGTCTTCGCCTGCGGCCGTTTTGTATATTAAATGAGCGGGTAAAACAGGAACTGAACTTCCTCCAGGAACAAATGCTTTCAAAGGACGATCAGAACTCATTCCGCCTAGATATTCGTCGGAATTCATAAATTCATAAACAGACAAACCTAATTCTATTTCGTAAACACCAGGGTTTTTGATGTGTCCTGATGCAGAAATTAATTTTGTTCCTGTTGAACGACCGATTCCTATAGCAGCATAATCAGCTCCAGAATTATTTACAATCCATGGCACAGCAGCAATAGTTTCTACATTGTTTACAACAGTTGGGTTTGACCATAATCCAGAAACAGCAGGAAATGGTGGTTTGATACGAGGATTTCCACGTTTGCCTTCAAGACTTTCTATCAGAGCTGTTTCTTCTCCACATATATAAGCACCACCACCAATTTGAACATATAATTCTAAATCGTATCCTGAACCTAAAATATTTTTTCCTAACCATCCAGCAGCTTTTGCTTCTGCAATGGCTTTTTCGAGTATTTTATAGACCCACATATATTCACCACGAATATAGATGTAAGATAAATTAGCTCCTAAAGCATAACTAGATGTTATCATTCCTTCTATTAATAGGTGAGGAATAAACTCCATCAAATATCTATCTTTAAAAGTACCTGGCTCAGATTCATCGGCATTACAAACTAAATGACGCGGTTTTCCAGATTTTTTATCAATAAAACTCCATTTCATTCCTGCAGGAAAACCTGCGCCACCACGACCACGAAGTCCAGAAGTTTTTACTTCTTCAACAACTTCGTCCGGAGTCATTTTTTTTATGGCTTTTTCAACAGATGCATAACCGCCTTCACGACGATATACTTCATAGGTTTTTATACCTGGAACATTTATTTTATCTAATAATATTTTTTTTGACATCTTATTTATCGTGTAATATTATTTTACCTTCTTTACAATCAGTAATCAACTGATCAATTTTTTCTTCGTTAAGATGTTCTTTATAAAAATCCCCTAACTGCATCATTGGCGCATATCCACAAGCGCCAAGACATTCAACTCCACGAATTTCAAAAAGACCATCAGCTGTTGGTTCGCCAACATTTACTCCTAATTTGGAACAAGTATAATCCATTAGGTTTTCTACACCATTCAAACAACATGGTGAGGTTTGACAAAATTCGAACATATATTTTCCTATTGGACGTTGGTTGAACATAGTGTAAAATGTTACAACTTCGTATACTTCAATTGGTTTGATTCTTAATATTTCTGCAACTTTATCTTGTAGTTCAATACTCAACCAATCTTGATGTGCATCTTGAACTTCGTGTAAAACAGGAAGTAAAGCTGATTTTATTTTATCTTCTGGATAATGACTTATTAATTCATTGATACGAGTCATCAATGCATCTGTCATTTTTATTTCTTGTTTATAATGTGTGTGTTCCATAATTTATGCGTCTAATTCTCCAGCAATTACATTTAAACTTGACAAAATCACAATAGCATCAGATAATAATGCTCCTTTTATCATTTCTGGATAGGCTTGATAATAAATAAAACATGGTCTACGGAAGTGTAATCTATACGGAGTTCTACTACCATCGGTAACCAAATAAAATCCTAATTCACCGTTTCCACCTTCAACAGGATGATATATTTCTGCAACTGGAACAGGTATTTCTCCCATTACAATTTTGAAATGATATATTAAAGATTCCATATTGTGATAAACGTCTTCTTTTGGAGGCAAATAATAATCTGGTACTTCTGCGTGGTATTCATTTCCGGCTGGCATTTTTGCTAATGCTTGACGAATGATACTCAAGCTTTCCCAAACTTCAGCATTACGAACACAAAAACGATCATATGTATCTCCTGATTTTCCTACAGGAACAATAAAATCAAAATCTTCATAAGAAGAATAAGGTTGTGCAACACGCACATCATAATCAACACCTGCTGCTCGAAGATTTGGACCAGTAAATCCGTAAGCCATTGCTTTTTCTGCAGTAATTGGACCTACATTTACAGTTCTATCAATAAAAATTCTATTTCTTTCAAATAGGTTTTCAAATTCTTTCCAAGCAACTGGAAACTCTTCTAAAAAAGTATCTAATAATTCAAATGCTTTTGGCGTCCAATCTCTTTCAAAACCACCAATTCTACCCATATTGGTTGTCAAACGAGCACCACAAATTTCTTCATAGATTTCGTAAACTTTTTCTCTAAATTGAAACACATAAAGAAAACCAGTATAAGCTCCAGTATCAACCCCAAGAATTGAATTACAAATCAAATGGTCTGTAATTCTTGCCAATTCCATTACAATTACTCTAAGATATTGAGCTCTTTTTGGAACTTCAACTTCCAATAATTTTTCTAGTGTCATCCACCAACCCATATTATTTATAGGTGATGAACAATAATTCATTCTATCGGTAAGAGGTGTAATTTGATAAAAAGGACGATTTTCTGCAATTTTTTCAAATGCTCTATGAATATAACCTATGGTAGGTTCTGCTTCTAGAATTCGTTCTCCATCCATCAGCAAGATATTTTGAAAAATACCGTGAGTAGCTGGGTGTGTTGGACCTAAATTCAGAATAGAATATTCACTTCCATCATCATTTAGATTTTCCTTTATAATTTTAGCATATCGATGCTCTGGCGGTAATAATAGTTCTGACATCTTTTAAATTAATTAAAAATTGATAATTGATAATTGATAATTATCAACTGTTAATTATGTATTAATTGTTGTTCTTCCAAAGAAACGATCGTCTTTGTCTGTTCTTCCTGAATCTTCCAATGGAAATTCTTTTCGCATAGGAAAAGAGATCATCTCGTCCATATTTAAAATTCTTTTCAATTGAGGATGACCTAAAAAATTTACTCCATAAAAATCATAAGTTTCTCTTTCCATCCAATTTGAACTTAAGAAAATATTTGATATGGTTTTAATTTCAGGATTTGTTCCGTTTAGAAAAGATTTGATTTTTATTCTTTTGTTTTCTATCCAATTATGCAAATGATATACTATTGCAAACTGTTCGTTTACATCATTATCAGGATAATGTATGCCGCATAAATCAGTAAGAAAATGAAAATTTAAATCGGCATCATTTTTTAGAAACAAAATTACAGCAGTATTGATTTCTGGATTCATTTCAAAAGAAAAAATATCGCTTTCTTGTTGAAAATGAATTACTTTATCTCCAAAGGTTGCTATTAATTTTTCTTGAATTTCGGTATTTTCTAAAGCCATCTTTATTATTGAATATTATAAGAAGCTAATAATTCTTGGTACTCAGGCGAACTTCTTCTTCTTACAGATTCTGATTTTACTAATTCTTGCAATTTCATTACTCCGTCTACAATTTGCTCTGGTCTTGGTGGACAACCCGGCACATAAACATCAACAGGAATTACTTTGTCTATACCTTGCAACACAGAATAGGTGTCAAAAATACCGCCAGATGATGCACAAGCACCAACCGCAATAACCCAACGAGGTTCTGACATTTGCTCATATACTTGACGTAAAATTGGACCCATTTTTTTCGAAATAGTTCCCATCACCATTAGCATATCTGCTTGACGAGGAGAAAAACTTACACGTTCGGAGCCAAAACGTGCTAAATCATAATGCGAAGCCATTGTTGCCATAAACTCAATTCCACAACAAGATGTTGCAAAAGGCAATGGCCATAAAGAATTTGCTCGAGCCAAACCCACAACATCATTTAGTTTTGTTGCAAAAAAACCTTCTCCAACAACACCTTCTGGTGGTTCAACCATATTTACATCTTTACTCATTTTTTTATTTTTTTGAATTAAAAACGAAAATCGTTTAAAATTATATATTCAATTTTTTAAATTGCTTTTTATTCCCACTCTAGAGCTTTCTTTTTGATAATGTAGAAGAAACCAACTAAAAGCAAAAGCATAAAAATCACCATTTTCACCATTCCTTCTATACCTAATTCTTTGAAATTGATTGCCCAAGGATATAAAAAGATAACTTCAACATCAAACAATACAAAAAGAATAGCAACTAAGAAATATTTTACTGAAAATGGAATACGTGCATTTCCAACAGATTCTATTCCGCTTTCAAAACTTTTTTCTTTGTTTACAGAAGCTCTTTTTGGACCAAGTTTTCCTGAAATTATAATAGTTCCAACAACAAATCCTACTGCTAGTAGCATTTGCATTAATATTGGAAAATAATCGAATTGATTGGATTGCATAACAAAAAATTTATTTTTTAATAAACAGTCACAAAGATAAGTTTCAATACTTAATTTGCAACGAAAATTTATAAATTCATTACAATTCAATCGTTGTAGATTCCTAATTTTTATTGATTATAAATAACAACTTGTTTTGATAAATAAAAGTAATTCAAACAATTGGATTTTTGTCTATATATTTTGATAAAATATCTAACTATAAATCACAAAAAAAAACGTTCCGAAACTAATCGGAACGTTTACACATTCTAGGCTTAAAAATAATCTATATATTTTTAGTCTGCAAGAGCTACTACTTGAGCAGCTACTTTACCTTTTCTTCCTTCTTCTTCTTCGTAACTTACTCTGTCACCTTCGCGAAGTTCTTCCGCTTTGATTCCTGAAGCATGAACGAAAATGTCTTTTCCTGTTTCTTCGTCTGTAATGAATCCGTAACCTTTAGATTCATTGAAAAATTTAACTGTACCTGTACGCATTGTAATAGTAATAATAATTTATAATAATGCAAATGTAAACTTTTTAATCATACGAAAACTACTATGGTCTTACAATTTTGTAAAAATTATTGATTTTCAAGTATTTCGACTTTAAATTAGCAATTATTTATAATAACCTGATTTAAATTATGATTAGTCTTATTTTTATTAATTCAATGTATAATTAATTAGAAACAAGCAAGTTAATTTTATATAATACCAAAATTAACCTAATGCAACTTTAATATGCAACTCTTCTAATTGTTTATCATCGATTATAGATGGTGCATCTATCATGACATCTCTTCCTGAATTGTTTTTAGGAAAAGCAATAAAATCACGAATGGTTTCTTGTCCGCCTAAAATAGCGACCAATCTATCCAAGCCAAAAGCCAATCCTCCGTGTGGTGGCGCACCAAATTGAAAAGCATCCATTAAGAAACCAAATTGATTTCGAGCTTCTTCTTCTGTAAATCCTAAATATTTGAACATTAATTGTTGAGTAGCCTTGTCGTGAATACGAATAGAACCTCCACCAATTTCATTTCCATTCAAAACCATATCATAGGCATTTGCACGAACTTTTCCTGGATTTGTAGCCAATAATTCCATATCTTCTGGTTTTGGCGATGTAAAAGGATGGTGCATGGCATGCCATCTTCCGCTTTCTTCATCTAATTCCAATAAAGGGAAATCGACTACCCATAAAGGAGCAAATTCGGTTGGTTTTCTCAAACCTAATCTTGTTGCCAATTCCATTCGAAGAGCTGAAAGTTGCGCACGAGTTTTATCAGCTGGACCAGAAAGCACAAAAATCATATCACCAGCAATAGCGCCTGTTGTTTTTGCCCAATTAGACAAGTCGTTTTGATCATAGAATTTATCTACAGAAGATTTGTATGTTCCGTCTTCGTTGCATTTTACATAAACCATTCCACTTGCGCCAACTTGAGGTCGTTTTACCCAATCAATCAATCCGTCAATTTCTTTACGAGTATATTCGCCTGCGCCAGGAACTGCAATTCCTACTACTAATTCTGCAGCATTAAAAACCGGAAAATCTTTGCTTTTTGCTACTTCATTCAACTCGCCAAATTCCATCCCAAAACGAATGTCTGGTTTGTCATTTCCATAGGTTTTCATAGCATGTTCGTAGGTCATTCTTGGAAATTTTTCAACTTCAATGCCTTTTATTTCTTTAAGTAAATGACGTGTCAATCCTTCAAAAACATTTAGAATATCTTCTTGTTCTACAAATGCCATTTCGCAATCGATTTGTGTAAATTCAGGTTGTCTATCGGCACGTAAATCTTCGTCACGGAAACATTTTACAATTTGAAAATATTTGTCCATTCCGCCAACCATCAACAATTGTTTGAAAGTTTGCGGCGATTGTGGTAAGGCATAAAATTGACCTTCATTCATTCTACTCGGAACTACGAAATCTCTTGCACCTTCTGGAGTTGACTTAATTAAATAAGGAGTTTCTACTTCACAAAAATCTAAATCTGATAAATATTTTCTAACTTCCATTGCCACTTTATGACGAAAAAGCAAACTGTTTTTTACAGGATTTCTACGAATGTCAAGGTAACGGTATTTCATTCGAATATCTTCACCACCATCTGTTTCATCTTCTATAGTAAATGGAGGAGTTAATGACGCATTTAGAATAGTCATTTCTTTTACAAGAATTTCTATGTCGCCAGTTGCAATATTTTTATTTTTGGCTTCACGCTCAATAACGGTTCCTTTTACTTGCACTACAAATTCTCTCCCTAATGTTTTAGCCAATTCAAAAACGGTTTTTTCAGAACGACTTTCGTCAAATAAAAGTTGTGTAATGCCATAACGGTCACGTAAATCAATCCAATTCATAAAACCTTTATCTCTAGATTTTTGAACCCAACCGGCAAGTGTTACTTCTTTATTGATATGTGAGGCGTTTAGTTCTCCACAATTATGACTTCTATACATTTGGAATATTTTTATAATAATTAATCGACCAATTGGTCACGAGTGCAAAAGTAAAAAACTAAAACCAATTAAGTAAGATAATATTGCATTCAAATTATCGTTTGTAATTTAATTCTATATTTGAAACAAATTAACCTATCCTAATATGAAAAACCTTCTGTTCTTAGTAATCTTTGCATTATCCAATTTTGCAATTTCTCAAAATCAAGTTCATTTTCAAGCCGAAATTGCCAATAGAAATGGAGATGTCATTTATATAAAAGATACTCTTAATAAAACAATTAAAGAAATTAAAGTTGATGACAAAGGAATTTTTGAAGCATCATTTGATGTAAAAGAAGGTCTTTATCTTTTTGATGATACTCACGAATTTACCATATTGTATTTAAAAAACGGTTTTGATATGGTTATGAAGATGGATGCATCACAATTTGATGAAAGTATATCTTATTCTGGAAAAGGTTCAAAAGAGAACAATTATTTGGCTAGGAAATCCTTGACAGATGAAGAGTATCAAAGGAAAATAGGATATGTTTCGGATGAAAATTCTTTTAACGCTTTGAAAGAAGAGTTCAAAAATAAATTCTATATACAACTGCAATTAAAAGATTTAGATCCGAAATTTGTAACACTTGCAAAAGGCATGATTGAAAGAGAAAGCAAAGAGTTAGACCTTATTTATGCAGATAATCTTGAAAAACAAAAATTGAACAATACCAATGCACCAAGATTTGAATATGTCAATTATAATGGTGGGAAAACCAAATTAGAAGATTTTAAAGGGATGTATGTTTATATAGATGTATGGGCAACTTGGTGTGGACCATGTAGGGCAGAAATTCCTTCTTTGAAAAAGGCAGAAAAAAAATATGAAGGAAAAAATATTGCCTTTGTGAGTATTTCAGTTGATGAAGATAAAGATTTTGAAAAATGGAAATCTTTTATAAAAAGTAAAGAATTAGGAGGAACACAATTGTTTGCAGACCAAAACTGGAATTCAGATTTTATTAGATTTTTTAGTATCAATTCTATCCCAAGATTTATATTAATAGATCCAACAGGAAATGTTATTAATGCAGATGCTGAAAGGCCTTCAAATCCTAAATTAATTGAAATTTTAGATAAATTATTGAATTAATAATACCCCAATTATGTCTGGCAAAATCTACTCTTTTTTAATGTTTTTTACATTGTTTTTTGCATTTGCTCAAGATAATGTTTCAATAAAAGCAACAATCACAAATAGAAATAGTGACTTTCTTTTTATAAGAGATTTTGATAACAATCTAATAAAAGAAATAGAAGTTAAAGATGGTGTTTTCTTTGCTAAATTTCCTATAGAAGAAGGAATATATTATTTAAATGATGGAGTAGAATATACAGAAGTATATTTAAAAAACGGATATGATTTAAATATTAATGTTGACGCTAAAATGTTTGATGAAACTATTAATTATATAGGAATAGGAGCTGAAGAGAATAATTATTTAGCAATTGAAACTATAAAAGCACTTGAAATTAATCTAACTCAAATGGTTAAATTGAGTGTAGTAGACTATGAAAAATTTATTGAAAAAGAAAAAAAACCAGAATATGAAAAAATAGAAAATTCTGGTTTTAGTTCAGCTTTTAAAATAAATAAAAAGAAAAACTTAGATGCTAAATTTAAATTTATCGAAAAATTCTATGATGATTATGGACGAAATAAAGTTGTTAATAATGCTATTTCTCCTTCATTTGATTATTTAAATTATGAAGGAAAAAAATCCAAATTAGAAGATTTTAAAGAAAAATATATCTATATTGATGTTTGGGCAACATGGTGTGGACCTTGTAGACAGCAAATGCCTTATTTAAAAGAAATCGAAGAAAAATATAAAGATAAAAAAATTGAATTTATAAGTATTTCAATAGATAAGCTTGGTGATATTGATAAATGGAAAAATTTTATTGAACTAAACTGCTTGTCAGGAGTTCAGTTAATTGCTGATAATGAATATGATTCAGATTTTATAAAGGCGTATGGAATTGCAGGTATCCCAAGATTTATATTAATAGATCCAACAGGAAATGTTGTTAATGCAGATGCTGAAAGGCCTTCAAATCCTAAATTAATTGAAATTTTAGATAAATTATTGAATTAAAAGATAAAAAAAGGCTTCTAAATTTAGAAGCCTTTTTGATAATTATGAATTAGTTATTTCTGCATTTTTTTTCCTGTCTCGCAACCAATATTTTGTTCTTTTTACTAAATAGAACATCACTGGTACCATAACCAAAGTCAAAACAGTAGCATAAGTAAGTCCGAAAATGATTGTCCAAGCCAATGGTCCCCAAAAAATAACATTGTCACCACCCATAAAAATATGAGGATTCAAATCGGTTATTAAAGAGAAGAAGTCAAAATTCAATCCTATTGCCAGTGGAATTAATCCCAAAACTGCTGTTAATGCTGTTAACAATACAGGACGTAAACGTGATTTTCCAGATTCGATAATAACTTCTTTTATCTCTTCTAATGTTAAATCGTCGTGACTTGCTAAATGTTTATCAGCTACTTTTTTGTCTAATAAAAGTACAAAGAAGTCCATTAATACAATACCATTTTTCACTACAATTCCGGCTAATGAAATGATTCCCATCATCGTCATAAGGATTACAAAATCCATATTGGCAATAACATATCCGTAGAATACACCACTAAAACTAAGGATAACTGTAAATAAAATCACCATTGTTTTAGAAACCGAATTAAACTGTAATACAATAATTATAGTAATTCCGGCAAGTGCCAAAAACAAAGCATACATCAAGAAACTTTGGTTTTTACCTTGTTCTTCTTGAACTCCTGAGAAAGAATAGGTTACCGTTTTTGGCAATTGATATCCTTTTAAATCGGCTTGAATTTGTTTGGTAATTTCGTCACCATTAAAACCTGTAATTACGTTAGAGTAAACCGTCATTACCCGTTTTTGGTTTTTTCTTTTTATCTGATTATAAGTCGTAGTTTTCTCCGTTTTTGAAACCGCAGAAATTGGAACTTGCATCATTTGACCATTATTCTGGTTTCTGAAAGTTAAGGATTGATTGAACAATACATTTTCGTTCTTGCGTTGATCCTCTTGCATACGCATCGTGATGTTATAATCGTCGTCACCTTCTTTATAAGTTGAGATTTCCTGGCCATAAACCGAACGGCGCAAGTTGAATCCTAACTGACCTGTAGAAACGCCTAAACTTCCTGCATTTACTCTGTCAACTTTTACTTCTAATTCTGGACTTTCTTTATTTACGTCAATGCTCAATCGTTCAATTCCGGGAATATTTTTTGAGTTGATAAAAGCAATCATTTTGTCTGCTTCTTTTAGCATCACATCATAATCTAATCCAGTAAGCTGAATACTTATAGGGTAACCAGCTGGCGGACCATTTGAATCTTTTTCGACTGTTACTGTTGCACCTGCAATACCTTTTACTTTTCCTCGAATTTCTTCCAAAACATCTGCAGTATTGACACCTCTTCTAAATTTAAATTCAGAAAAATTGACAGTCACTTTTCCTTTATAAGGAGTTTCAGAAGCAGAACCTGCGTCAACATTTGGGTTTCCTGCACCAACACCTACTTGAGAAACAATTGATTCTGCAAGATAATTTTTGTTGGTACTCGGGTCGATATATTTACTCAATATGGCAATCACTTGTTTTTCTACAAATTGAGTTGCTTTATTGGTTTTGTCAATGTCTGTTCCTTGAGGAAATTCAATATAAGTAATAACCTGATTCGGAATATTATCCGGGAAAAACAATACTTTTCTTGGGAAAATTCCTAAAAGGATGAAGGAAAAAAACAACATTCCGATAATACCCACTAAAGCAAACCATGCTTTTCTTCCCGTAAGGATTTTAGCCAAAAACGATTTGTATTTGTCTTCCATTTTTGGAAAAAAGCTGTGTTGAAAATCTTGTGTCCATTGGTATAATTTTAGTTTATACAACCACATCAACCCAAGTGAAATAATAGCCAAATGGCCTATTGCTTTTGCAAATTTAGAATCATACACATTTCCTAATACAACAAAAATCACAGCAACAATGGTAAAAATTATAGAATAAGTTTTTGCTGATTTTTTGGTCACATTTCTATCTTCAATATCCATAGAACCACCAGTCATAGCGGCATTTACAACCATAGCAACAAACAATGAAGCAGTTAATGTTACCGTTAATGTTATTGGGAAATATTTCATAAATTTTCCCATTGTGCCTGGCCATAAAGCAAAAGGTAAAAACGCCATTAAAGTAGTTGCGGTTGATGAAATTACCGGCCAAGCGATTTCGCCAATACCAATTTTGGAAGCCGAAACTTTGTCCATCCCTTTTTTCATATTGGCAAATACGTTATCGACGACGACAATACCATCATCGACCAGCATTCCTAATCCCATAACCAATCCAAAAAGAACCATAGTGTTCAATGTCAACCCAAATGCCGAAAGAATACTAAAAGCCATCAACATTGACAACGGAATTGCTGCTCCAACAAATAATGAATTTCGTAATCCCATCGTAAACATCAAAACAATCATTACTAACACAATACCAAAAATAATGTGGTTTGAAAGTTCATCCACTTGATGTTCTACTCGTGAAGATTGATCATTGGTTAATTCCATTTTCAAATTAGAAGGAAGGTAAGATGTTTTAGCTTTTTCTAATTTTTCTTTTACTTGTTCAATTGCAGAAATCATATTCTGATTGGAACGTTTTTTAACATTAAGCATCACAACTTCTGTTCCTTTTTCTCGAGCAAAAGTTGTTTTTTCTTTTTCTTTAAAGCTTACTGTAGCAATATCTTTTAGGTAAACGGTTCCTCCAAAAGATTTTACAATTACATTTTCTAGTTCTTTTGGGTCTTTGATTTCACCCACAATTCTAATATTATTTCTAGAACCTTGAGAGATTAGATTTCCTCCAGAAAGTGTCATATTTTCATATTTCACCGCATTTTGGATATCATCAAAACTTACTTGTGCAGCAGACATTTTGAAAATATCTACAGCAATTTCTACTTCTTTATCATCTACACCAAGAATGTCAACTTTTTTAACTTCGGGAATTTCTTCAATATCATCTTGAAGTTGTTCACCATATTTTTTTAGTTGTTGAGTAGTGTAATTTCCTTGAAGGTTGATATTCAAAATTGGAACTTCTTCCGAAATATTCAATTCAAAAACACTAGGTTCAACCTTGCTTCCGTTGTCAAGATTAGGCCAATCGGTATCTGCTTTTACAATATCAACTTTGTCTTTGATTTTGGTTTTTGCATTTTCGATAGTGACTTTATCAGCAAATTCTACAACGATCATTCCGTAATCTTGAAAAGAACTAGACGATATTTTTTCGACACCGCTAATGTTTTTAAATTCTTTTTCAAGAGGTTTTACAATCAGTTTTTCAACATCTTCGGCTGAGTTTCCAGGAAAAACAGATGAGATATAAACTTTATTTTCAATAATTTCTGGGAAATCCTCTCGAGGCATCGTTACATAGGCTATAACTCCAGTGATGACTATCAGTAATGTCAAGATATAAACGGTAACTCTATTGTTTACTGCCCAACTTGATATTCCGAATTCTTTATTTTGATGTGACATATAGTATGTTTGTTGGGTTTAAAAATTCAATTTCATTCCATCAGAAATAGCATTTACTCCTTCTGTTACAATAACATCATTTGAAGATAAACCACTTAAAACTTCCGTTACATTATCAGATGATTGACCAATTTTCACCAATACTTTTTTCGCTGTTCCTGTTTTACCCGAAACATTAGTTACAGTATATACAAATTTGTTTCCTTCACCATCTTGTTGAATTACATTAGTAGGAACAACGATAGCATCTTTGCTTACATAATCAATAACTTTTAGTTTAGCTACTTGATTTGGGCGCAATAAATTTTCTGGGTTAGGAACACTCACTTCTATACCAAAACTTCTATTGTTTGGGTTGATAAAGCTACCTATTTGTCTTACTTTTCCTTTATAGGTCTTTCCTAATGAAGTCAAGAATACATCTACTTCTGTACCTACTTTCAATTTGCCAATATAGGTTTCAGGAACCGAAGTTGATACATACATATTGTTGAGGTTTACAATTCGCATTAATCCTTGTTGACTTGCAGAAACGACTTGTCCTCTTTCTACAAAAACTTCGTCGATTGATCCTGTAAATGGAGCACGAATTAAAGTTTTAGACAATTGTGCTTTTGCTTGTGCAACCGATTTTTGCAAACTAATCATTTGTGTTTGAGCTTGCAGATATTGAATTTCAGAACCAATTTTTTGATCCCATAGATTTTTTTGTCTTTCGAAAGTGGTTTTGGCCAATTGATATTGTGTTTCTAAACTTGCCACTTGTTGGCTAGAACCACCATCATCAACACGACCAAGAATTTGTCCTTTTGATACATGTTGTCCTGCTTTTACATTTAAAGTTACCAAGGTTCCAGGAACTTCAGGTTGAACCAATATATTTTCTTTGGTATCAACACTTCCTTGAACTTCAAGATAATGATTAAATAAAGTATCCTTTACAGTAATTGTTGCAACAAGTGCTTCTACTTTTTTGACATCTAGTTTAGCCAACGCTTCTTCAATTTTGGTTATATCGGCTTGAAGTGCTGTCTTTTTTGCTTGTAATTCTATTAATTTTCCAGATGCTATTAAATCATCTATTGATTGTACAGCTTCTTTTTTTTGACACGAAAAAAGAACCGAACTAAGTAGGACTATTGTTATTATTTTCTTCATTTTATATTTGGTTTGTTTGTTTATATTTAATTTTGAATGACTTTTTCTAATGCAGCTTTTTTGTTGATTACATCAACCATTGTTTGCAAATAATTTTGTTGAGAGGTATATAATTGTCTTTGTGCTTCTGTAAAATCAAAACTACTCGAAAGTCCTTCTTTAAACTTGATTTGTTGTTTTTTCTCGATACGTTCTGCTAAAGCTAAATTTTCTTTTGAGCTGTTGTATTGCTCTACACTAAACTCATAATCGCTTTTAGCATATTGAAATAAAAGTTGTATTTTTTGTTCAGTGTCAGTTAAATCTGTTTTGGCTTTTTCCAGCGCAATTCGTGCTTGTTGAGTACGAGCACTTCTAGCAAAACTACTAAAAATAGGAATGTTTAGATTGACGCCAAGATTTGAATAATTAAAGTATCGTTGGTCTGAATTGAAAAAAGTAAATTTTTCGCTATACCCATTATAACCAAAATTTACACCTGCAGATAATGAAGGCAAAGCTTTGCTTTTTTGAAGTTTTAACTCAAGTGAACGTTGGTCAACAAAATTTTGAGATATAATATAATTGATATTATTCTGAACTTTAAAATCGGATGCAACATTTTGATTTTTTAAAGCAAAATCTAAATTGTTTTGAGTCAGCACATCTAATTTATCAGTAAGTTGTAAATCGTCATTGATGTCAAGGCCTAAATTTATTTTTAGCATTTTGATACTAATGTCTTTTAATCTAGTAATGTAATTTAAGTTGCCATTTACAGAAGATAAAGTAATTTTTAATTGTTCAACATTTTCTTCTTCAATCAATCCATTTTTAAAAATTTGATTGGTTTCAAAAAGAGTTTTTTCAAGAACAGCTTTGTTTTTTTGAAGAATTTGAGCGCTTTCTTCTGCCAATAAAACATTTCCATATGAATTGATAACCATTTCTCTTACATCAGAATCTGTTTTCTTTTTATAATTCTGATAAAACTGTAAATAAGTTTTAGAAGCTTGCAATGCAACAATGTAAGAACCATCAAATAGCAACTGAGACAATGATAAACTTCCGCCAGCACTTTGTTTGGTTCCAAAAGTAACTTCGGCAAATTGACCTGGAGTTCCACCAAAAATTTCAGCTGGCAATAATGAAGTTTGAAGTTTAAAATTATTCTGATAATTTACCAATCCGTTTATTTGTGGCAAACCCATTGCAGTAGTTTCCCATTTTTTTTGTTTGGCAATATCAATATCACGATTCGCATTTATTGCAGATCTATTATTGGTCAATGCGTGACTAATAGCTTGGTCTAAACTAAGAGAATAGCTTTGTTTTTTGTCTTGAGCTTGCGCAATAAAGGCAAACATCAATAAGGTTAGGATTAGTTTGTTTTTCATCGATGATTATATAGTAAAGTTTATTAATTGTTTTTCGAGTTCGATAATTCCTTTAGGAGACGCAATGGCTCTTGTATGATATTCTAATGCTTTTGTTTCAAGTATTAATACTTCGCTTTCTAGTTGAGTAGTTTCATTGATAGAAAAAATAAGGGTATAATAGAATCTAACTGCCGATTCTATATCTACTTCTTTTCTATACAAACCCTGAGAAATTCCTTTTATAATATTTTGTGTAAAAACAGTGTTGCAATCTTCAATTTCGTTACACATCATTTTATCATAAATTTCAGGATAATGCTTTTTTAATTGAAAAACAGGAGAAGTGTCAAGCGTTTGAAACATCTCTTTAAACATTTTTCTTATCTCAAAAGTTTCTTCAATAGCATTATAGTTTTTGGCAACAATTTCATCAATAATAGTGTGAATTTTATTGTGAATTATTTCTGTACCTTCTTCTATTAAAATCTCTTTATTGCTAAAATATTTATAAATTGTTTTTTTAGAAATACACATTTCACAGGCAATATCATCCATCGTAACACTCTTGAAACCAAGTTTCAAAAACATATCTGTTGCTTTTTTGATGATTTTTTCTCTCATTTTTATTCTAAATTTTCGATGGCAAATGTATGACGGAAACTTTTAACACCAAAATAGTTTCCTAAGTCTTCACAATTATTTAACATTTGATTTATTTAACATTCTAGTTTTTTATCTTTAGGTTAAAAACATAAAAAATTCTACTTTTGTGAAAGTTGTAATATCAATCAATTTATAAAAATGCACTCCATTTATCAGTATCAAGAATTTATTTCAGATTATTTACAATCTCAAAACCAAATAAAAGAACCTAAAAATTTGTATGAACCCATACAATATATTTTAGGTCTTGGAGGTAAAAGAATTCGACCAGTTTTGACATTAATGAGTGCAGAAGTTTTTGATGCCGATTATAAAAAAGCTTTACCAGCAGCTTTGGCTGTTGAGGTTTTTCATAATTTTTCATTGATACACGATGATATTATGGATGATGCACCATTGCGAAGAGGAAACGAAACCGTTCACGAAAAATGGAACATCAACACAGGAATACTTTCTGGCGATGCAATGTTAATTCTTGCGTATCAATATTTTGAAAAATACGAATCAGCTGTATTTAGAGATTTGGCCAAATTGTTTAGTAAAACAGCTCTTGAAGTTTGTGAAGGACAACAATGGGATGTAGATTTTGAAAACAGAGACGATGTTACCATACCCGAATATCTCAAAATGATTGAGTATAAAACAGCAGTTCTTGTTGCGGCAGCAATGAAAATGGGTGCCATTATTGCAGAAACCTCTGAAGAAAATTCAAATTTAATTTATGATTTTGGGTTAAATCTGGGATTAGCTTTTCAACTTCAAGATGATTTTCTAGATGCTTTTGGAAACCCAGAAACCTTTGGCAAACAAGTTGGTGGTGATATTATTGAAAACAAAAAAACCTATTTGTATCTTAAAGCTACTGAGTTTGCATCTGTTGAAGAAAAAGAACAATTGATGCATTTGTTTTCTATTCAACCAGATGATAATACAGAGAAAATTGCATCTGTCAAAAAAATATTTGATGCAACTGGAGCTTCTGATGCTACAAAAAAAGCAATTCAAGAGTATACACTAATCGCTTTTGAAATGTTGCAAAAACTAAAAATTGATCAAGAAAAGAAAGAAATTCTCAAATCTTTTGGAGAAAATCTTATGGGAAGAAAAGTTTAAATAAAATGGGTTTATTTAATGAAAAATTTCACGACTCAAAAAAACAACTTTTTCTAGCGATTTTTTTTACGGTTTTTACCATAATTGCTTTAGGAATTGATTCGGTTTTTTTTACCAAAAATTATTTTGACGGAAGATATCTTACCAATTTTTTGGCAATACTTTATTTTAGTTTATTTTTTTTAGTTTCAAATACAGAATTAAAAAAACTAATGGTAGTAATGGTTTTCCTATCTTATATAGGAGAATTAATTTTCTGTAAACTATTGGGAATGTATCATTATAGAACCAATCCTATTCCGTTATACGTTCCTTTTGGTCATGCTATTGTATATGCTTCTGGATATGTTATGGCACAAACTTCTTGGGCAAAAACAAAAGAAAAAAAACTGCAATTATTTTTTGGTTATTCATTTGTAATCTTGTTTTTATCTGTAGGTATTTTTCTAAATGATGTTTTTTCGATATTATTTGGATTTTTATTTTTTGTGCTTTTAAAAAGAAAACAATGGCAAAATTTATATTATTTTATTGCACTTTGTGTTATCTTTATAGAGTTGGTTGGTACTTTTTTTCAATGTTGGACTTGGGTTCCAAAAACAATTGGCATAATTCCTGCAGCAAATCCGCCAATGGGAGCTGTTTTTTTCTATGCTGGAGGCGATGTGCTTTTGGCAAAAATAGTTTCGAAACTGAAATCAATAAAATAAAATAAATTCTAAATGTTTGTAGCTCCAATAAATTCTGATGCATTACTTTCTGAAGCCGAAAGTGAAAATTTATACTTCAAATTGATTGAACAAATCAATAAAGATTTCAATTTAGCAAACGAAGGAATAGATTTTCCTATGAGTACAAAACCACTAGAATTGAAAATTCAATTACACGAAAAAATCTATAGACTGATTCAGTATAAATTTGCCGAATATCTCAATTTACTTTACATTATTGATGTGCCAGAAGATCAAGTAAAAAAACTTGACGGTTCTGACATACTTCAACTCGCTGAGCAAGTTGCTTTTTTGATTTTAAAACGCGAATGGATGAAGGTTTGGTTTAGAAACAAATACTAGAATGTAATATTTACAAACGGAATCACAGCACTCGTATAAACACTTTCATTTTCTTTATATAAGAAATTGTATTTTGCACCAACCGAAATTTTCTTAGTAATATTATAGCCAACACCAGCAAATAAAGCCGAATCCCAAAAGGATTTTGTAACTTCTATAGGTGCTGTTTTATTGGTTGTTTGTACTCTCAATTGCACAAACTCAATAGATGTTTGAATTTGTTTTATAGGTAAGTAAATTGCAGAAAAACTTGCGCCAAAAGTGGTTGTGTTTTGAATGTTTTTTAATGCAGCATAACTTCCTTGAATTCCAGCACTGAAAGCTATTTTTTCACTTACTTTATATGTTAAATTTGGCGATAAATTGATATTGGTACCACCTACAAAATTTAATCCAAAACCGCATCCAAATTTTAATCTCTTTTCTTTTTTCTGAACACTATCTGTTTGTGGTTTTGTTGGTGCTTCTTTTACGTCTTGAGCATAGATTTGTTGAGTTGAACTCATTAAAAATAATACGAAAGCAATTTTTAATGAAGTGTTTTTTAGAGATTTAAACATAATTATTAATTTAAGGTTAGTTTGTTTTTAAAAAAGAATTCTTACAAAAGGCATAAACGCATCGCCATATACTCCTTTGTCTTTATCAAATAGTACATTGTATTTTGCGCCAATAGTTACATTTCCTGTCCGGTAGCCAGCACCAAGAAATAAACCTGTATTCCAGAAATCATTTTTAGGGAAAATATTTGCTCCAAGAAGAGCAACGTTTGATGTAGTGTTAACTCGTAACTGTTCTACTTCAACAGATAATTGAATTTGTTCAATGGGATTTATTAAACCAATGATACTTGCTCCATACATATTTGAAGTGTAAACATTTTTTTGCTTTAAGTAGCTATATTGAACACCAAGACCAAGGCCTACATACTTATTGACATTATAAATGGCGTTTGGAGCAATAGAAATATTAGTAAAATCTGATCCAAACCCAAGTCCTAAACCGCCACCAAATTGTACTTTTTTCCAAAAATCGCATGTAGGTTTTGGGGTTGTAGTTTGAGCAAATAAACTACAAGTAATAAGAAATAGACAAATAATAAAACTTGTTTTAAAAGCGCTTTTAGTTAAAGAGTTTTTCATTTTAAAAAAAGTTAATATTAAAAAAGATAAAAGTATTTAAAATAATTAAAAAATTATTGCATTTATTGTACTTTTGCGTAACTATTTTACAAATCAGGATATTCAACAACAAATATGGATAGGTTTTCCTTTTTAAACGCAGCACATACCGAATTTTTCGCCCAATTATACGAGCAATATTTAGAGAATCCAGATAGTATAGAACCTAGCTGGAGAAGTTTTTTTCAAGGTTTCGATTTTGGGATGTCAACATACAATGACGAAAATCCAGCAGCTCAAATGGCAGAATATGCCTCGAACAATCAGGATTTTAGTCAAATTTCAGAAAAACTTCAAAAAGAATTCAATGTACTCAAGCTCATTGATGCTTATAGAACTCGTGGACATTTGTTTACCAAAACAAACCCAGTAAGAGACAGAAGAACTTATACACCAACTTTAGCAATTGAAAATTACGGATTATCTCAAGCAGATTTATCTACCGTTTTTGATGCTGCCAAAGTCATCAAAATTGCACCTTGTAGTTTACAAGAGATTCTAAATCATCTAGATAAAATATATTGTGAGTCAATAGGTGTAGAGTATATGTATATTCGTAAACCTGAAGTTATACAATGGATTCAAGACAAGATAGGATATAATGACAATATTCCTAAATTTTCTGTTGATGAGAAAAAAAATATTCTTTCAAAACTAAATGAGGCTGTATCTTTTGAGAACTTTTTGCATACCAAATATGTTGGTCAGAAACGTTTTTCGCTAGAAGGTGGAGAATCTATAATCCCAGGACTTGATGCATTAATTGAAGCTGCTGCAGAAAAAGGAGTAGAGCAATTTGTGATGGGAATGGCACATCGTGGTCGTTTGAACGTTTTGGCTAATATTTTCGGAAAATCAACACAAGATATTTTCTCAGAATTTGATGGTAAAGATTATGATGATGATGCACTTTTTGATGGTGATGTTAAATACCATTTAGGATTAACATCAGACAGAAAAACAAAATCGGGAAAAAACATAAATATCAATTTAGCACCAAATCCGTCTCATTTAGAAACCGTTGGTGCTGTTATTGAAGGAATAACACGAGCCAAACAAGATCGCTATTTCCCAAATGATTTCTCAAAAGTATTACCTATTGCACTTCACGGAGACGCTGCTGTTGCTGGACAAGGAATTGTTTATGAAATAGTTCAAATGGCACAACTCGATGGTTATAAAACCGGAGGAACTATACATATTGTAATTAATAATCAAGTAGGTTTTACAACCAACTATCTAGATGCCAGATCATCGACTTATTGTACCGATGTTGCAAAAGTAACACTTTCGCCAGTATTGCACATAAATGCAGATGATGCAGAGGCAGTAGTTCACGCAATGTTGTTTGCTTTAGACTACAGAATGCAATTTGGTAGCGATGTATTTATAGATTTATTAGGATATAGAAAATACGGTCATAATGAAGGAGACGAACCTCGTTTTACTCAACCATTATTATACAAACTTATTGCAAAACATCAAAACCCAAGAGACATTTATGCCGAAAGATTATTATCTGAAGGAGTTATTGATGCCACTTTTGTTAAACAATTAGAAAACCAATACAAATCTGTACTTGAAGTAAATCTCGAAGCATCACGAAAAAAAGATTTGACTATTATCACACCTTTTATGCAAAACGAATGGCAAGGTTTTACTCAAGTTGACGCAGCTACAATGCTTCAAAAAGTAGATACAACTTTCTCAAAAGCAGGATTGACAGAAATTGCAGATGTCATTACGGCTTTACCAAAAGATAAAAAATTCATTAGCAAAATCGAGAAACTTATCAACGATAGAAAAACAATGTTTTTTGAAACCGATAAGTTAGATTGGGCAATGGCAGAATTATTAGCATACGGTTCGCTTCTAACAGAAGGTTATGATGTTCGTATTTCGGGTCAAGATGTCGAGAGAGGAACCTTTTCTCACCGTCATGCAGTAGTTAAAGTCGAAGATTCAGAGGAAGAAGTAATTCTTTTGCAAAATCTAAAAAATCAAAACGGGAAATTTAATATTTTCAATTCCCTACTATCAGAATATGGAGTAGTAGGATTTGATTATGGTTATGCATTGGCTAGTCCAAAAACTTTAACCATTTGGGAAGCACAATTTGGAGATTTCAGCAATGGAGCACAAATTATGTTAGACCAATATATTTCTGCTGCCGAAGATAAATGGAACAACCAAAATGGTTTAGTAATGTTACTTCCTCACGGTTATGAAGGACAAGGAGCAGAACATTCCTCGGCAAGAATGGAGCGTTATTTGCAAATGTGTGCCAACGAAAATATGTTTGTTGCAGATTGTACTACACCAGCCAATTTTTTCCATTTGTTACGTCGTCAGATGAAAACTACATACAGAAAACCTTTAATTGTTTTTACACCAAAAAGTTTATTGCGTGATCCAAGAGTTGTTTCAACCGTAAATGAATTTGCAACAGGAAGTTTCCAAGAAATAATTGACGATACTGTTGTAAACAAAAAAGACATTAAAACTCTAGTTTTCTGCACAGGAAAATTCTATTATGATTTGGTTGTAGAAAGAGAGAATCTAAAAAGGAATGATGTAGCCTTAGTTCGAATCGAACAATTATTTCCATTAGCTATTGATCAGTTAAAAGAAATAATTGCAAAATATCCAAATGCAGACGATTATGTTTGGGCACAAGAAGAGCCAAGAAATATGGGAGCTTATAGTTACATGTTGATGAATTTCAGTTTAGTAAAACTTAGAGTTGCATCGCTCAAGGCATACAGTGCACCAGCTGCGGGAAGTTATGCTAGATCAAAACAACGTCATGCTGCTGCAATTGCAATGGTGTTTGATAAAAATTTGTTTAATTAGGAGTTTTTTCCTGATGTTTGCTTTATCTTTTTTGTTTTTAAAGAAAAAAAGTAATTGCTGAACATTAAGACTAGAAAGAATAAAAAGTAAATTAGTTACAAAAAATATTTAAAATTCATAATTTAAAATAATATACAATGATTTTAGAAATGAAAGTTCCTTCGCCAGGAGAATCAATCAAAGAAGTAGAAATTGCAACATGGTTAGTAAAAGATGGTGATTATGTTGAAAAAGACCAAGCTATAGCCGAAGTTGATTCTGATAAAGCAACTTTAGAATTACCTGCCGAAGCAAGCGGAATCATCACACTAAAAGCAGAAGAAGGTGATGCTGTAGCAGTTGGCGCAGTTGTTTGCCTAATAGATACAAGTGCTGCAAAACCATCTGGTGCTGCACCAATTGAAACTCCTAAAGCGGTAGAAACTCCAAAAGCTGAAGTAAAAGTAGAAGCGCCAAAAGCAGTAGAGAAAACCTATGCAGCTCAAACTCCTTCTCCAGCGGCAAGAAAAATATTAGACGAAAAAAACATACAACCTTCTGATATTGTCGGAACAGGTAAAGATGGTAGAATCACCAAAGACGACGCAGTAAATGCAGTGCCATCTATGGGAACTCCAACCGGTGGAAGCCGTGGTTCTAGTCGCACAAAACTTTCAATGTTACGTAGAAAAGTTGCTGAGAGATTAGTAGCAGCCAAAAACGAAACAGCTATGTTAACTACTTTTAATGAAGTTAATATGACACCAATTAATGTTATCCGCAACGAATATAAAGAAGCTTTCAAATCAAAACATGGCGGTTTAGGTTTAGGATATATGTCATTTTTTACAAAAGCAGTTACAAGAGCTTTACAATTGTATCCAGATGTAAACTCTATGATTGACGGAACCGATAAAATTGCATATGATTTCTGTGATATTTCTATTGCTGTTTCTGGTCCAAAAGGGCTTATGGTTCCTGTAGTTCGTAATGCCGAAAATTTAACTTTTAGAGGAGTTGAAGCCGAAATAAAAAGACTGGCTATTAAATCTCGTGACGGACAAATTACCGTAGATGATATGACCGGAGGAACCTTCACTATTACAAACGGAGGTGTTTTTGGAAGTATGTTATCTACACCAATAATAAATCCACCACAATCAGGAATTTTGGGGATGCACAATATTATTGAGCGTCCAATTGCTGTCAATGGTCAAGTAGAAATTCACCCAATGATGTATGTAGCACTTTCTTATGACCACAGAATTATTGATGGTCGTGAATCAGTTGGATTTTTAGTAGCTGTAAAAGAAGCACTAGAAAACCCATTAGAATTATTGATGAATGGTGATGCTAAAAAAGCGTTGGAACTATAATTCAAATTGACTTTCTGAATTTATTTCAGAATCTAAATCCCAAACTCCATAATATTGGAATTTGGGATTTGTTTTTTTATATATTAGCCTTATGAAACAATCCAAAAAACAAGCAGCAATAGGTTTTATATTCATCACGATGCTAATTGATATTACAGGTTGGGGAATTATTATTCCTGTTATCCCGAAATTAATTAAAGAATTGATTAATGGCGATATAAGTGAAGCTGCAAAAATTGGAGGTTGGTTAACATTTGCTTATTCAATTACTCAATTTTTATTTGCGCCTTTAATTGGGAATTTGAGTGATAAATATGGTAGAAGACCTATTATTTTGATTTCACTTTTCGCGTTTTCATTAGATTATTTGCTATTGGCTTTTGCTCCTACAATTACTTGGATTTTTATAGGCAGAATTATTGCTGGTCTTACTGGCGCTAGTATAACAACAGCTTCAGCCTACATTGCCGATGTGAGTACACCAGAAAACCGAGCTAAGAATTTTGGGATGATTGGTGCAGCTTTTGGATTAGGATTTATTATAGGACCAGTAATTGGAGGTGTTTTAGGGCAATATGGTTCTCGTGTACCTTTTTATGCAGCAGCAATTTTGTGTTTACTAAATTTTATTTATGGCTATTTTATTTTACCAGAATCATTAACTAAAGAAAACCGAAGAGTATTCAATTGGAAAAAAGCAAATCCTGTAGGAGCATTATTAAATTTAAAAAAATACCCATCTTTAATTGGATTAATGTTTGCTCTTTTTATGGTGTATACAGCTTCACACGCAGTGCAAGGAAATTGGAGTTATTTTACAATGTACAAATTCAATTGGAATGAAAAAATGGTTGGAATTTCACTTGGAGTGATCGGGCTTTTAGTTGGAATTGTTCAAGGAGGATTGATTCGATGGATAAATCCAAAATTAGGGAATCAAAAAAGTATTTATATAGGTATTACCTTGTATGCTTTGGGAATGTTTCTTTTTGCTAGTGCAACTCAAGGCTGGATGATGTTTGTGTTTTTAATTCCGTATTGTCTTGGAGGAATTTCTGGTCCAGCATTACAAGCAGTAATATCTAGTCAAGTTCCTGCAAATGAACAAGGAGAAATACAAGGAACATTGGCAAGTTTGATGAGTGCAAGTGCCATTATTGGACCACCAATGATGTCAACAATATTTTATTTTTTCACCCATAAAGAAGCTCCATTTCAATTTGCTGGAGCTCCATTTGTTTTGGGTGGAATATTGATGCTTGTTAGTGCTGGATTAGCTTTTTACTCTTTTAAGAAAAAATAAAAATTTTATTTTACTCGAATTACAAAATAATTTTTCTTTCCACTTTGTAATAATACAAACTGTTTATTGATTAACTGATTGCTGTTTAATTCAAAATTTTCATCCACTTTTTCTTTATTCACCGAAATAGAATTGGCGGCTAGAGCACGTCTTGCTTCACCATTTGATTTGAAAAATCCCGTTTTTTCATTCAAAACCGTTACAATGTTAAGTCCGTTTTCGATATCAGTTCTAGAAATTTCTGCTTGAGGAACTCCATCAAAAACTTCCAGAAAAGTGGCTTCGTCTAATTGTTTTAAATCATCAGCAGTAGCATTTCCGAACAAGATATTTGATGCTTTAATGGCTTTTGCTAAATCTTCTTTTGAATGTACAAATGTGGTTACTTCTTCAGCTAATTTGCGTTGTAAAATTCTTAAATGAGGCGTTTCTTTGTGTTCTTCAATTAATTTATTAATAGTTTCTTGATCTAAGAAAGTGAATATTTTAATATATTTTTCAGCATCAACATCGGTTGTATTTAACCAAAACTGATAAAATTTATAAACCGAAGTTTTGTCTGCTGTAAGCCAAACATTACCGCCTTCAGATTTTCCAAATTTTGAACCATCCGCTTTTGTAATCAACGGACAAGTCATCGCAAATGCCTTTGCATTATCATTATCAGGGTTCATTCTGCGAACCAATTCTGTTCCTGTAGTAATATTTCCCCATTGATCACTGCCACCCATTTGTAACAAACAATTGTAGTGTTTGTGCAAATGATAAAAATCATAACCTTGAATTAATTGGTATGTAAACTCAGTAAACGACATTCCGTCACCTTCACTAGACAAGCGTTTTTTTACCGAATCTTTTGCCATCATATAGTTGACAGTAATTCTTTTTCCAACTTCACGAGCAAAATCTATGAAGGTAAAAGTTTTCATCCAATCATAATTATTGACAAGTATAGGCGCGTTTTTTTCGGTAGAATTAAAATCTAAAAACCTAGATAATACTTTTTTTATACCAGAAACATTAAAGTTTAGAGTGGCTTCATCAAGAAGATTTCTTTCGTCAGATTTTCCAGATGGATCACCAATCATTCCTGTTGCACCTCCAACTAAAGCAATGGGTTTGTGTCCAAATTTTTCAAGATGAACTAATAATATTATAGGAACCAAACTACCAATGTGCAAAGAATCCGAAGTTGGATCAAACCCAATATAAGTCACTGTCATTTCTTTGAGTAGTTGCTCTTCTGTTCCTGGCATAATGTCATGAACCAAACCTCGCCATTGTAATTCTGCTATAATATTTTTCATCTCTAAAAGTAATTTGCGCAAATATAGTTTTAATTGTACAATTTGAAAATCGAACAAACTAATTATCTTTACCAAATGATATTAGTTACAGGTGCCACAGGATTAGTAGGGTCTTATTTATTACTTCATTTATTAGAAAATGAAAAAAAAGTGCGTGCTATATATCGAAATTCTGAATCTTTAGATAAGACAAAAGCATTTTTTAAACTTCAAAACAAAGCACATTTTTTTGATTCCGTCGAATGGATGCAAGCAGATATTACAGATGTGCCATCACTTGAAAAAGTGTTTATAGGTGTCAAAAATGTGTATCATTGTGCGGCTTTAATATCTTTTGACCCGAAAGACGAAGAAAAACTTCGCAAAACCAATATTGAAGGTACAGCCAATGTGGTTAATTTTTGTTTGGATTTTCAAGTAGAAAAATTGTGCTATGTAAGTTCTATTGCTGCACTTGGCGATCTGAAAGAACACGAAAATATCGTTACCGAAGAAACCGAGTGGAATCCGGAAAAATCTCATAGTGACTATGCTATTTCAAAATATGGTGCCGAAATGGAAGTTTGGCGCGGACAACAAGAAGGATTAAAAATTATAATTGTAAATCCAGGAGTGATTCTAGGATTTCATAATTCTGAAAAAGGAAGCAGTGAAATATTCTTGAAAGTAAAAAAAGGGTTGCCATTTTACACCAAAGGATCAACTGGTTTTGTCTCAGTAGTAGATGTTGTAAAAATTATGATTCTATTGATGAATAGTGAGATTAATGGAGAACGTTTTATAGTAGTTTCTGAGAATCAATCGTATGAAAATCTTGTTAAGTCTATAGCAATATCATTAAATGTAAAACCACCTATTTTTGAAGTAAATTCATTAATGACTTCGATTTTTTGGAAAATAGACTGGGTAATGGCAAACTTTTTTCAACAGAAAAGAATCATGAGTAAAACAATGTCAGAATCCTTGCAAAAAAAAGAGGTCTATTCCAAACATAAAACAATTACGGTCTTAAAATATCAATTTCAAGATATAGAAGAAACGATTTCTGAAATTTGTAAAAAACTCAAATAACTATTATTTGACTACACCTTCTTCTTCCACAGGTTTTGATACTTGTGTTTTAGGTTTTGTTTTTTTATTTTCAATTGAATCTAAATGAGCTTTGTTGTTTTCTATTCGCTTGCTTACTTCTTCATACATTTTTTTAAAATTACGAATATCTGAAGCATAATATTGATTGCTCTTTACAAATTGTAAACTGTCAATTTTGTATTTATCATAGACAAATTTCATTGCATTGATGTTTTGTTTCACACCATAATTTTGTGTTTTTATTCCTTCAAGAAGAGATAAATCATATATAATATCAACCATCTTATTCTGCTCGATAAGATTTTTAGGTTTCTGAATAGCTTCTTGCTTACAGCTATTTAAGAGAAATATTAAACTCAAAAAAAATACAATTCTTTTCATTGCTATTAAATTATCTATCAAAAAGTAAACGTTTTCCGCATTGAATATTCTTTACCTTGAAATTGTTATAAACCAATTGACCGTTGACAAAGGTATGTGTAATTCTTGATTTAAAAGTAAATCCTTCAAAAGGAGACCAACCACATTTGGCTAATATATTTTCTTTTTTCACACTCCAAGGCAAACCAGGATTTACTATAACCAAATCAGCATAATAGCCCACTTTTATGTAACCTCTTTTTTCAATTTTGAAAATAATTGCAGGATTGTGTGCCATTTTTTCAACAATTTTTGGAATGGTTATTTTTCCTTGATGAAATGCTTCAAACATTGCAATTACAGCATGTTGAACCAATGGTCCGCCAGAAGGTGCTTTTAGGTAAAGTTGCTGTTTTTCTTCAAGTGTATGTGGTGCGTGATCGGTTGCGATAACATCAATTCGATCATCAAGTAATGCTTCCCAAAGTACTTTTCTGTCGTTTTCAGTCTTTACTGCTGGATTCCATTTAATAAAATTACCTTTTGTAGTATAATCTTCATTGTTAAACCACAAATGATGAATACAAACTTCAGCTGTTATTTTTTTGTCTTTCAATGGAATTTTATTGGTAAACAAATCCATTTCTTTTGCAGTAGAAAGGTGGAAAACATGTAATCTTGCTCCAGTTTTTTTTGCCAAAGCAATTGCTTTTGAAGAAGAAAGATAACAAGCTTCTTCGCTTCGAATTAAATGATGAACCGTTACCGGAATAGCATCGCCATATTCTTCTTTATATTTTTTTAAATTGTGTTTAATGGTTTCTTCATCTTCACAATGCACTGCAATAAGCATCGATGTGCTCGAAAATATTTTTTCTAAAGTTGCATCATTATCAACCAACATATTACCTGTTGACGAACCTAAAAATATTTTTATTCCTGCAACATTTTTTGGATTAGTTTTTAAAACTTCCTCAAGATTATCATTGGTTGCACCCATCATAAACGAATAATTAGCATATGATTTTGTAGCAGCAATTTGATATTTTTCTTCTAAAATTTCTTGAGTAATTGCATTTGGTATAGTGTTGGGTTGTTCTATAAATGAGGTAATTCCTCCAGCAACAGCAGCTTTAGATTCAGATTCGATATCTCCTTTATGAGTTAATCCGGGTTCTCTAAAATGCACTTGATCATCAATTGCGCCAGGAATTAAATAATTTCCTTCGGCATCAATGATTTTAGTGTTTGGAGATTTAATACTAATGCTTTCGGCAATTTCTACAATGAATTCATTTTCTATTAAAACATCACCTTCAAAAATAGTTCCTTCGTTTACAATTTTTGCATTCTTGATTAAAAAACTATTCATTTCTTTATTATAACTGATTAAATAACTTTCTAATTCTTAATGAGATAACGCCAAAAACAGCTTCTTTTATAATGGCATTACTCATTTTTGATTGCCCTTTTGTTCTATCTGTAAAAATAATAGGAACTTCTTCTATTTGAAAATTTTTGGCAAATGCTCGGTATTTCATTTCAATTTGAAAGGCATATCCAATAAATCTAATTTTATCAATATTGATATTTTCTAATACGATACGTTTGTAACAAATAAAACCTGCAGTGGCATCGTGAATTTTCATTCCAGTAATAAATTTTACATAAACAGATGCAAAATAAGACATTAACACTCTGCTCAATGGCCAATTGACAACATTTACTCCGGTAACATATCGAGAACCAATGGCTACATCAGCAGCATTAAAATGACAAGCGTTGTAAAGTTTTTCTAAATCGTTTGGATTGTGTGAAAAATCTGCATCCATTTCAAAAATGTAATCATATTTTTTATTCAATGCCCATTTAAAACCGTGAACATATGCTGTTCCTAAACCTGATTTTCTCTCTCTTTTCTCTAGAAACAACCTTTCTTGAAACTCATTTTGTAAATAAATGACTTTATCAGCAGTTAAATCTGGAGAATTATCATCAACAACTAAAATATCAAATGGCTTATGTAGAGAAACTACTGCTCTAACAATGCTTTCAATGTTTTCAATCTCGTTATAGGTTGGAATTATAACAATACAATCACTCATAATTAAATTTCAAATACAACGCAAAAATAAACTTTTTAATATAGTTGGCTCATAATAAAATGATAATTAAACGTAGAAATGTTAAAATTTTTTAATGTAATAGTAAACAAAGCTTTATAAAATCTTGAAATAATAAAGAGTAACAATGCAATAAAATTTACTAATTTTGCCGAGTTATGATTGAGAATGTACTACAGCCAAGAATACTTGAACCTAGAGATTGGGCAACCGCTTTGTTTGTACTATCTTTTGCATTGATTGCAGTCTCTAAAACAGTTTTTGAAAACAGATTTCATGATTTTATGAAATTGATAGTTTCAGATAAATATATAAAAATGTATCGTGACAGCTCGAATTTAATGAGTGGATTTACGATTTTATTATTTGTAATTCATTTAATTTCTCTGGCTTTCTTCGTACAATTAGTTCTGAGTAATTTTGGATATGCTTCAAAAACAGATTGGATTTTATTTATACAGATTTTTACTTTTTTAACTGTTTTTATTCTGTCAAAGTTTTTAATTGAAAAGATAATTGCTACCTCTTTTGACATAGAGGAATTTACAGAACAATTCAATTTACAGAAAGTTAGCTATAGAACCTATGTTGGATTATTATTATTACCAGTAAATGTAATTTTGTTTTACAACAATATTACACCATTAAAGTTAATATATGTGCTAATTTTTGTGATTTTTGCAATAAATATATTAACTTATGTAATTTCTTTAAAGAATTATCAAAATTTACTATTTGGTAAGTTGTTTTATTTTATTTTATATCTTTGCGCACTTGAAATAGCACCCTACTATTTTATGTATTATTGGTTTACAAAAAGTTAGCATATTAGAAAATGTCAAATATGAAAGTGAAAACAATTTTGGTGTCACAACCGGAGCCTAAAGTAGAGAACTCTCCTTATTTTGAGCTGCAACAAAAGCATAAAGTAAAAGTTGATTTCAGACCTTTTATACACGTTGAAGGTGTCAATGCAAAAGATGTTAGACTTCAAAAAATAGATCTTAATAATTTCACAGCAATTATTTTAACGAGCAAAAATTCTGTAGATCATTTTTTTAGAGTTGCAGAAGAAATGCGTTTTAAAGTGCCAGAAGGTTTAAAGTATTTTTGTCAATCTGAAGCAGTAGCTTTCTATTTGCAAAAATATGTAGTGTATAGAAAAAGAAAGATATATGTAGGTCAGAAAGACTTTGCAGATATGTCAACTTTAATCAAAAAATATAAAGACGAGAAATTCTTGTTGCCAGCTTCAGATCAATTAAATGCTGACGCACCACAAACATTAAACAATCTAAAAGTTAATTGGACTCAAGCTATTTTTTACAAAACAGTTATGAGCGATTTATCAGATTTAGCAGATGTTTATTATGATATTTTGGCTTTCTTTAGTCCAACTGGAATAAAATCATTGTTTATGAATTTCCCTGATTTTGAACAAAACGATACAAGAATAGCCGTTTTTGGTAGTACTACTCAAAAAGAAGCTTTGGAACATGGTTTGCGTATAGATATTTTGGCGCCAACTCCAGAAACACCTTCTATGACAATGGCTTTAGAAAAATATATTGCAGAAGCAAATAAAGGAAAATAAAACTTTTAGAATAGTTTAAACAAAATAAGTCAAGTATTATGCTTGACTTTTTTTGTTTAAACTATTGAGTATAGTATTGATAAATGTATATTTTTCATATGACAATTATTAATTTATTTAAAAACTTTAAAATCAAAAGATTATAAGTAAAGTTACGAATAATTTATGTTTTTTTTGATAGTTTTTCATTAGATTATATAATAATTTATTCGAAATTAATTCCGAAATTTACTATAGAAAAATATAAGCAGTAGTAATGAAAATTATAAAACATTCTGGTGATATAGTAGAATTTGATAAAGATAAATTAAGATTGTCATTATCAAAATCTGGTGCTGATGATGGCTTAATAGATGCTGTTATTGATAGTATAGAGAAAGAAATCTACGAAGGGATATCTACTAAAAGAATTTATAAATTGGCTTTCAGTTTATTAAAAAAAGCATCAAATTCTCACGCAGCTCGTTATAATCTTAGAGCGGCACTTGAGATATTAGGTCCAGCAGGGTTTTTCTTTGAAAAATTTATTTCAAGAGTTTTTCAATCAGAAGGTTATCAAACAGTAACAAATTTAATATTACAAGGAAAATGCATTACACACGAAATAGATGTACTTTTAAAAAAAGAGGGTGTAATAGAAATGATGGAATGCAAGTTTCATCCTCGAAGAGAAGTAAATTCTGATGTAAAAATCCCAATGTATATTTTATCCCGATTCAATGATTTAAAAGACAAATCGCATAAAGTGTTTTCAGAAAATGATAATTTATCTGGATGTTGGATTGTTACAAATAATCGATTTACATCTGATGCTACAAGTTTTGCCTCTTGTTCTGGATTGAAGCTTTTGAGTTGGGATCATCCCTTTAAGAATAATTTGAGAACTAAAATTGACAATAAAAATTTATATCCAATTACCAGTTTAACCACTTTGACATTAGCCGAAAAAGAAAAATTGATGATTTTGGATATTTTGTTGGTAAAAGAAATAATTAATAATACTGAAATTTTAGAGAAAATAGGATTGAGTGCTAATCGCATCAAAAATGTTTTGAAAGAAGCTTCTGAATTGTGTAAATATATATGTCATGAAAATTAAATTCCTTGGTGGTGCAGGTACCGTTACTGGCTCCAAAACATTAATAGAAAGTAATGGATTAAGAATATTAATAGATTGCGGTCAATTTCAGGGGATAAAGCCTTTAAGGGAATTAAACTGGGAACCATTATCAATATTGCCATCTTCAATAGATTTTGTTTTACTAACTCATGGTCACCTTGATCATTGTGGTTGGTTGCCAAGATTAGTAAACCAAGGCTTTTCAGGAAAAATATATTGCACAAGTCCTACAAAAGACATCACAAAATTAATCTTATTAGACAGCGCCAAAATTCAAGAGGAAGAAGCCGAAAAGGCAAATAAAAATCATTTCTCTAAACACCAAGTAGCAGAACCTTTATATACAGTTGCTCAAGCAGAAAAAGTTTTCCCGTTATTTAAAGTGATAAAAGTCAGTGAAACATTTAATCTTGACCCAGAGATTTCTGTAGTATTTTCTAATGCGGGACATATTATAGGTGCTTGCAGTATAGCAATAACTATTGAGAATAAAGTTTTGGTTTTTTCGGGAGATATCGGCAGAGATAATGATTTATTGATGTTTCCACCAACAAAACCCAAAAAAGCAGATTATATATTTTTAGAAAGTACTTATGGCAACAGAATGCATCCTGATATAGATGCCAAATCTGAATTAGAAATGTATATCAATAATACGGTGCAAAAAGGCGGTACAATAATTATTCCTAGTTTTGCTGTAGAACGTGCACAAAGTGTAATGTATTTGCTTTGGATACTCAAGGAAGAAGGCAAAATTCCGGATATTCCCTATATTATTGATACACCAATGGGAATAAGTGTTCTGGAAATTTTTTCGAATAACAGAAAATGGCACAAATTAACTGAAGAGGAATTTAAAGGAATGTGCAAAATGTTTTCTATGAATACAGATTATCAAGAAACGATAGAAACTATTTATAACAAACAACCCAAAGCTGTAATAGCGGCAAGCGGTATGATTACTGGTGGTAGAGTGTTGAGTTATTTAGAAAAATATATTGAGTTGCCAGAAACCACAGTTATCATGATTGGATATCAGGCCGAGGGAACACGTGGTAGAAAACTATTAGAAGGTGCTAGCGAAATTAAAATTTATGGTAAATATTATGAAGTAAAAGCAACTATTCTCAATATCGAAAGTCTTTCGGCACATGCAGACCAAAAAGGATTGCTAGATTGGCTTTCGGAATTAGAGAACAAACCCAAAAAAGTGTTTTTGGTACACGGAGAAAATCAACCTGCAGATGAACTTAGAATAAAAGTTACTGAGCAATACGGTTATGATTGCTCAGTACCTTTGATGGGTCAAGAAATAGAAATTTTATAAAAATTAATTGTAAAGCGGACTAGAAAAATGCTTATTTATAAATTCTTGTCGTTGATGCAAATCCAATTTATCTGAATCTTTGACGTTGATTTTTATATTTGCAAAACGATTATCTTCTCTAAGTTGATTAAATAACTCTGTTTTTGCATCTGTTGGACCAAATAATAAAACTTTGTCGTAGTTAGAAATAACACTTCCAATTTTTTTATAAAAATCTCCTTGCATTTGCTGTTCTTTATTATGCATATGCCTTTCTCCTTTAGAAATTACTTTCTCTTTTTCTTCTGGAGAAAAATTAGATTCTATGGTTTCTATTTCTTTTGGAGTTTCAGAGAATTCCATAAAATGGGCAATAGAATGATCCATCCAAACACCGAGTCTTTTAGCTATTTTCATAAATATTTTTATTAATTATATTATTTTATTAATTGATATACACCTCAAAGAGTGTTCTATAAAGTTAATGAAAAATTGCTATAATTTGTTATATTATGGTGCTAAAATTCTACATTATTCCTAGGTTTTTTTGTCTAAATGAATTTTTAATTTAGTATCAATTTTTTTGAGCAAATCAAATTGTTCTTCTTGAGTTTCAAATAGGGTTTTTATCTGTTCTTCTAGCAATAAGTCTATTTTTTGATTTAGACTACGAATTTGCATTTCTGCTTTTAGATTTATCAAATAATCATTTTCGCTTCTTTTTCGATCTTTTTCTTCTTGTCTGTTTTGACTCATCATAATAATCGG
>JAYTNO010000111.1:0-25179 GCA_043748275.1 Flavobacterium sp.
CCAAGTAAAGACGTAATTTTATCTATAGGTGCTGTTGCAGTTATAAATAATAGTATTGTTGTAAATGACAGTTTTGAAATTGTGTTGTTGCAATATAAATACCTTCATGATAACGGACTTTCGAATGAATTTATTATCGAAAGTAAACAACCAAAATTAGGTGAGCCTGAGGCTTTAAAAGCATTTATTGAATTTATTGGAAACGGGATTTTAGTGGGTCATCGAATTCATTTTGATATTGAAATGCTAAATGAAGCACTAGAAAAAATGGATTGTGGCAGAATAAAAAACGAAGCATTAGATGTAGAAGTAATGTATCGTAAACTTCACGATATTACTGATAAACAATTTTCTATTGAGGAATTGTGTAAAATTTATAAGATAGAAAAAAGCGATAGGCATTCTTCATCAGAAGATGCTTATTCAATTGCATTATTGTTTTTGAAATTAAAATCAAGATTAGGATTGTAGCACTATTTTAATGTCAAAATTTGTTGAAATTCTCCGTGATGACTTATTGTTATTGGTTTTTTTGTATTTTTATTTATAGGTATTCCTTTTATTTTTTCAACAAATATTAAATCTTTTAAAACAATAATATTTTCAAAATCAGTTTGATTTTTTACCGCAATTGTTTCAATTTTTTCATTCGAAATCGTTGTTTTTGTATAATATTTCCGATGGTTGCAAACCACATAATCTTTTTGATTTGTAGTAATAAAACACTCAAATTGCAAAGGAATAAAAGCTCTGATAGTGGTTTCGCGATTATAAATTTTATAAGCTGCTTCTTTCCTACTCCATAAATTCCAAACCATAAGCTCGGGATTTATTGCATTTTGAATAATTTCTTGCTCTCTTTCAGAAAATAGTTTCTCAACAAATCCTTTTCTTCTCCAATTGCTTTCAATTCTGGTTAACTTAAGATCTATGACATCATTCCCTATCATTTTTCAGCCAATTTGGTTTCAATTATATCTAAAGCGGCTTTGATATTCAACATTTTCTCCATCGATTGGTTGTCTATTTCTATTTTAAAAGCATCTTCAATATCTAGAATAATATCAACCAAGTTTGCGGAATTAATCTGCAAATCTGTAATAAAATCAGTTGTTTCGGTAAGGTTTTCAAAAGCATCTTGATTTTTGATAAAGGGCTTTATAATATTTTTCAATTTTTCTATTATTTCAGAATTTTTCATTTTTATATTTTTTAAAAAGGACACAAGCATTTACATCTCCAAAACCAAAACTGGCTTTAGCAACTATATTCAAATTAGTTTTTATTAATTTTTGAGGTATTTTACTAGAATCAATACATTCTAAAATTTCAGGATGCAAATCTTCGCAATTCAGGTTTTGAAAGACAAAATCGTGATGAATTTGCAAAACAGTTGCAACACTTTCAATACTTCCAGAAGCTGATAAACAATGACCTATCATAGATTTTAATGAATTGATATACGGAAGATCATTTCCTTTTCTTCCTAAAGCTTCTGTCCAGTTTTTTATTTCTAAACTATCCTTAGAAGTAGCAGTTAGATGCCCGTTTATAGCATCAATATCTGTAGCTAAAACATTAGAGTTTGAAATTGCATCTACAATACATTTTTGCACCGCAACCGAATTTGGAGCAGTCATTGTACCTTCACCACGTTGTCCGCCAGAATTAACAGCACCACCTAAAACTTCGGCATATATTTTGGCACCACGATATAACGCGGTTTCTAAATCTTCTAGAATTAAAGCTCCTGCCCCACTTCCTGGCACAAATCCCGAAGCACTAGCACTCATTGGTCTTGAACCTTGTTCTGGTGATGTATTGTGTTTGAAAGTACAAACACGCATAGCATCAAAACCACCCCAAATATAAGGTCCAGAATCACTCGTACTTCCTACCAACATTCGTTTGGCTTGTCCAGATTGTATGCGGTCAAACCCCATCAAAATGCTTTCTGCACCAGTTGTACAAGCCGAAGAATTTGTGGTGACTTGATTCCCTAGTCCTAGTTTTCCTCCTAGATAGGCACTGACTCCGCTATTCATGGTTTGAGCAACCGATGTACTACCAAGTCTGCGTGTTTGAAAATCATCAATTTTGTAAATACACTCTCTAAATTTTTCAATTCCAGAGGTTCCTGTACCGAAAATTGTTCCTGAATCCCAATCTGGATTTTCATTATTTTCTATAAGTAAACCAGCATCTTTCCAAGCATCAATACCAGCAATTACGCCATATAAAATTCCTGTGGAATTAAAATTTCGCAATTCTAATTCTGAAAAATAGTTTAATGAATAAGCGATAGAGATTTCCGGAGTTCCAGCAATTTGACAAGAAAACTGTAGTCGTTCTAATTCTGGATTGTGTTGTATACCAGAAATTCCGTTTTGAATGGCATTTAAGAACGCCACAACTCCTACTCCATTTGGAGCAACAACGCCAAGTCCGGTTATTACAACTCTTTTTTTCAATTTTTATTACAATTATATTTTAAATAATATGATATCATTATAGTCAAAAATAGCTAAAGTATCATTCCGGCAATAGTTCCGGTACATACTTCTAATCCGCTATTATTAAACATTTTAACTTTGCATTTTAATTTTCCAAAACGATAATATATTTTTTCAGAAAGTACGATCACTTTTTCGTTTGGAAAAACGGGTTTTAAATATTCAATTTCAGATGATGTCATAGCAATTTTTGTATTTGTATTATATTCAGATCCTAATAAATAAATTCCTAGACATACAACTCCAATTTGTGCCATTGTTTCGGTAAGGATTACACCTGGAGTGATTGGATTGTTTTTGAAATGTCCTTTGTAAAATTCTAAATTTCCATCATAAGTAAATGTTCCTTCTACACCATTTTCTGATATTGATAGAATTTCATCTACAAATAAAAATGGTTTAGAATACGGTAATTTTGATATGATTTCTGATGTTTCCATTAAAACTCAATTAAAATTCGTTGTGCTGTAAATCCCGGGCCAAAACTCAATAGCAATCCTTTTCCTCCTTTTTTAGGTTTTTTATCCATAAATCGTTCTAAAACATACAAAACGGTGGCGCTAGACATATTTCCGTATAAACGTAAAACTTCTTTTGTATCGTCTATATTTTTTCCGGATTCGGCAAAAAGATCTTCAACAGTTTGTACAATCTTTTTTCCGCCAGGATGAAAAATCAAATGGTCAATGTCATTTATAGTCAATCCGTTACGTTCAAGAAAAGGATGAATAAACAATGGAAAATGATTTGCAATTGTATCTGGAACTTCTATATCTAAAACCATTTTTAAACCAGAATTAGTTATTTCAAATCCCATCATATGTTCATTATCATAAAAATGATACATCGATTCGTCAATTATGCTTGGTCCTTCTGCATTTTCATACGAAGATAACAAAACACAAGCTGCGCCATCACCAAAAATAGCAGCACTAACTATATTTGCCATCGAAAAATCATTCAATTGAAATGTTGCTGTTGGACTTTCTACGGCAATAACGGCTGCTTTTTTATTAGGATTTGCTTGCAGAAATTGTTTGGCATAAATCATTCCCGAAATGCCTGCAACACATCCCATTTCGGTAACAGGAAGTCGAATAATATCTTGTTTTAACCCCAATTTATTGATTAAATAAGCATCTAGCGACGGAATCATAATACCGGTACAACTCACCGTGATAATGTAATCTAAATCAGTAGGTTGCCAATTTGCTTTTTCTAAAGCAGTAGTTAACACTTTTTCGCCCAATTTTATTACTTCTCGAATATAAATTTGATTGCGCTCTTCAAAAGAGGTTTTAGTAAAAACTTCAATCGGATCCATTATTGAATACCGTTTATCGACATTGGCGTTTTCAAATATTTTTTTAACTTTTCGCACAAATCGTTCCTCTTGCCCCAATAACCAAGCGTCAAGAAACGGAATGATTTCTTTGGTTTCTCTATAAAATTCCGGTAATTGTTTGGCAACGGATACTATTTTTACACTCATATATTTTTTTCAAGGTCAATTTCAATGACAATTATTTTTATTTTCTAATAATCCATTGGTAACGAAAAGCCCATTTCCATTGAATGGAGAATTTTTTGAAATTTAATAGTTTTGAAAAAGCAATCAACTCCTTCTTTTTAAATCCTCTTAAAATAGAAACTAAACCATCTTCACGTGACATTCTATTCATATTAAAAACACTACATATTACTTGAAACAACCTATAGGCTATTATGTTTCTATGCAAATCGTTTATGACAATACCTATTTTTGAATTTTTATAAAAAGTCTGTATTAAATTTAATATTTCATTTTCTTTAAAATGATGTAATGTCAAAGTACATAATACAATATCGTATTGCATTGCTTCAAAAGCTTTGTCAAAAATATCCTCGCATAGATAATTGATATTTGTATAATTGGCAGATAATTTTTTAGCATAAGCTATTGTAAAATCATTAGCATCTATTCCTGTTAATTTGAAATTATAGTTCTTTTTGAGGGCAAAATCTGCAATATAACGCAGCATATCACCATTTCCGCAACCAATATCAACAATGGTATATTCCTTATTTTTATCTAAATTTTTTAATAAAACTTGCAATCCATGTAAAGTTAGTTTGTTTCCGCCTAAAAATTGATTGATTTGAGCAATTTTATCAAGTGCATCTTGCAATTCTTTCCCTTCCATTAGGAAATCATCCATCAGCTCAGGTTCATTTGTTCTTATTCTCGTATTTATTGGCATTTATATAGGTTTTCCATGTGTTTTTCTAATTATCATTGGCAATAGAAAGGGGAAGAAAGTGATGCCTTTCAAAGCTAAACTTGCTATTTTTTCTTTTTCTAATATTTTTCCTAAAAGTCTTCCCATTCGGAGTCTTTTTTTAAAATTGAAATTCCAATTTATAGAATATTCTTTTTCCATTTCTTCTCTTGAAATCGTATTTTCTAAATATTTTATTACCGTTTCAGAAGCCAATTTGGCACTATGAATAGCCATTGCCATTCCGTTTCCGCATAAAGGATGTATTAATCCTGCTGTGTCGCCAACCATTAGGATATGATTTTCGACACTCTTTTTTTTATCAAAAGAGATCTGACTTATTGTAAGCGGTTTTTCGAAAACAAGTGTTGCTTTCTCAAACACTTGCTTCAAATTTGGATTTTCGCAAACAATATGGTCTTGGTATTCTTCAATATTTTTGAATTTTTTGAATGTTTTATAATTACACAAATAACATATGTTGACTAAGTTATTTTCAATTTTAGAAACACCACAATAGCCTCCACGAAAATGGTGTAAACCTACTAAATCATCAGGAAAATCTAATTCATAATGTGCTTTTACCCCAAGCCATTGTGATTGATTTTGAATAAATTCACGATTAAATTTCACATCTAGATTTGATCGTTTACCAAAACTGCCTAATACAATTTTTGAATTATAATAGCTTTTATCTGTAGAAACAGTAAATTGATTGTCCAAAAAATTTATGTCTAAAACATTTTCTTGAATAATAGCGCAACCTATTTTTAATGCTTCATTATATAAGTAATGGTCTAATTTATAGCGACTTACTCCAAAACCTCCAAGAGGCAAAGTTGTAGTTGTTGTTATTCCAGATACTAATGAAAATGAAAGGGTATCTATTATAGTTGGTTTTAATGAAGGAATATCAAGACTTAAATTTTGTAAATAAGGCAAAACTTCATTAGAAATATACTCGCCACAAACTTTGTGTTTGGGATATTCATTTTTTTCTAGAACGAGTACACTGTAATTGTTTTTTCTAAGATGAATGGCAGCAACCAAACCTGCTAAACCACCACCAACAATACATATATCAAGATCTCTCATATCTTGTAAATTTAACAAATTTGCTTGAAACTTAATTGTAAAATTTTATTTTGTTTTTACATAATTTTTGGATTAAAAATTTTAAAAAAAAAACTAAATTTGTAGATAAAATTTATAGAATGAATTTAAAAAAAGGGTTGTTATTTTTTCCAATAATTTTAGTGGTGATTTATTTTTGTGCTGGAATTTTTTATGATGCCAAAAATATTATTTATTGGAAACCATTAATAATTCCAAGTTTTATGATTTATGCATTTGCAAATAAGGGTGAGAAGTTTAGTCTAAATTATTTTTTATTTGTAATTTTTTTTTATTTAGGCGAAACTTTAATGTTATTTTGGGATAATATTTTGTTTTTTAGAATAGCTCTTATAGCATCTTTTTTTTGTTATTTATCCTTAATAAATCTAGGATACAAATCTATTAAAAATAAAAATCTTTATACCATTCCTAAAGGTTTTACTCTTTTTATTTTAGTATTAAATGCATTATTTCTAGTAGCCATTTTGTATATTTTAATATCTACCATTGGTGATATTTATTTAAATATTATTTTAATTTTTAACGCAACAGTAGCTTTAATACTGGGACTTACTGCGGTTTTATATTTAGGGAAAATTACAAATAGAAAATCATTTTATTATTTTTTTGGCGCCTTTGCTTTAATTTTTAATGATGTTTTTGCTGCAATTGTAACCTATTTTATGGATAATGCAGTTTTGAACTCTCTTGACAGATCACTACATTTCAGTTCATTTTTATTAATTTATCTTTTTATAATTGAAAATAAAAAAAGCAATAAAATAGAAAAAGTATAATAATTAATGATTTATTATAATTTTTATAGTTTTAGTGTTTTTGATATTGATTAAATATAACCCTTTTGTTAAATTGATTTCCATTTCGTTCGAAACTATTTTATTTTTTAAAACCAATTTACCAGAAGTATCATAAATTTTTACCTCAAGGTTTATAAACTGCTCTAGATTTATAAAATGTAAAATTTTATTCTCATTATCAAAATAGTAATTATTTGAATTATCACTAAAAGTATTAGTTGAAAGCGAATAGGAACTTTCTATTGCACCTCTATCTACAATATTTTGTTGTATTCGAGTATTTTCTAGATAATCTAAGGGATAAGCACTCACAAAATTATTGTTACCAGAATTAATTCCTTGAGAATTATTTTGTAAGGAGTAATCAAAATTAGTCACATCAAAAGGCGCAGCAGAAAGATCAATAGGATTTACAAATAAAGGGTCTACATTTAAATTATTAGTTCCTATGTAACCATTTTCAACTATTGAATTTACTACATTATTACCAGGATCTATTTGAGCATTACTATCAGATCTTGTATTGCCATAAACAATGCTATTATAAATATTCATAGCTGAGTTTGCTTTATAAATAGCTTCATCAGAAATTGTTAGTTGCGAATTATTGCGATTATGACAAACAGTTACATTTACTAAATTGGATGAATTTGCTGGAACAGAATAAGAACTAATAACACTTGCACCATAATTGCTTTGGATAAGATTTCCTGCAAGTAATGAATTGCTTATAGTAAAATTATTGGCATCACTTACTTGAACAATACTTCCTGTAGTAGCGGTATTATTGGTAATGATACTTTTATCAATTTTTAAGACATAACCATCAAAATTAATTACAGCTCCACTTCTAGAACTATTTCCAATAAATTTTGAACTGTTGATATACAAATTACAATTGGAAACATTGGCACTATATATTGCACCACCACCATAATTAAAGGACGAATTGTATAAAAATTGACATTTATTAAATACAATATTAGAGTTTTTTGTAGATACAGCTCCACCTTGATAATAGGAATAATTATCATAAAAAAGACAATTATTAAAAGTAATGTTTCCACCTGAATTAGAATATACATAAGCTCCAGCACCTTCGCCAGAACTTGAGCCATCATGACCAGAAACAATTCTAAAGCCATCAATAATTATGGAAGAAGTTATATTTTGAATTTTAATGATCTTTTTTGTATTATCAGAGTTATCACCCAATGCACCAATATCTCCTGATAAATTGGTTGGATTTGCCGTGATATCTCTTTGACTAAGAAGGGTTTCTGTACCAGAAAAACTGCCATAAAGATTTACACCATTTTTCATCACAAACGATATATCTCTATTGTTTACTGAAGATGCTTTATAAGTTCCATTTGCAACCCAAATTTCATCCCCAAAAATTGCCGAACTAATGGCGCTTTGCAAATTGGTATAAGCATTTGTCCAACTTAATCCATTATTATTGCCATTGGCAACTTCATTGACATAATAACGGGTTGCAAACGAATTATAGGATACAAATAAAAGAAGGACTATAGTTAGTTTTTTTTTCATAATCAAAATTTTATATGTTCAATATTACGAAGTTACTAATTTTCTCCAATGAATTTTATTGATTTTCAAATCAGTTTCATTAGAATACAAGATGTTGTTCTCAACATATATTTTGAGCCCATTTAAAGTAAAAATTTCAATTGCACCATTATACATAATATTACAACACATTTGTTCGCTCCACGTTTCTTTCCATATTTCCGAAAGAATAAAATGAGCAACAATTCCTTTATCTTTTGAGTCTAATATTTGAATGAGTTCTGGTGTTGCTTTTTTACCTATTTGAATAATTTGATTCCCAGCTTCACTATTTATTCTAGGTGACATTGTTTTTACCAATAAAATATAGGCTTCTTTGTTATTGATATGTTGAATGAGTGAGTCCACTATTTTTTGTTGCCCATAACTTGTAAAACAACAAATGAAAGTAAAAACAAGAAGTGATTTTTTAATCATGATTTAATATTACATTATAAAATTATATAAAAGTTTAAAACTATTAATATCCAACGTTAAAAATTCTTTCACAATATCCAGAAATGGACATACTTTCATTGTCTATAGTTTTAGTTAATACAACATTATTAAATGTAATTTTATAATTCCCATTACTATTGTCAGATATAGTTATAGTTCCATTAGAATTTGAAACTAGACCGCCATAAACACTACCTGTTTGCTGGTTTTTAAATATACAACTTGCATATGGAACTAAAGTTGTGAGGTTTTCAGGTTGTGTTAAAGAATACGTGCCATTAATATTAGTTATGGCATTTGAATGTGCAATATTAACTTCGATGATATCAGTAGCATAACTATCTATTAATACATCTTTTACAATACCAAAAGTAGTTTTTTTATAATTATTTTGAGTACTAGATTCGTTGATGTGAAAATAATTATAAACAACCCATGGTAATGAATTTATACCTAACTTATAAGTCTGATTATTTACAAATAAAGTTTGAGCATTTGGGTCGACAGGATTTTGATTTACTACATTTTCTTCTTTTTTATCTGAACTACATTGAATAAATTGTAATGCTAATATCACAACTATAATTATTTTTATTTTTTTCATATTTTCTTATAAATTTTTTACACCTTCCCTTCTCTAATTTCCTCAACAATTTCAGGGTTAAGCAAGGTAGTAGTATCTCCAAAATTACTATAATCACCTTCTGCTATTTTTCTTAAAATTCGACGCATAATTTTGCCCGAACGTGTTTTTGGTAATCCAGATACAAACTGAATTTTGTCAAGTTTGGCAATTGGCCCTATTTGATCAGAGATCAATTGATTGATTTCTATTTTAAGATTATCTTGATTTCTACTTTCACCAGTTTCTTTAAGGATTACAAAACCATACAATGCATTTCCTTTGATTTCGTGCGAAAATCCTACAATGGCACTTTCAGCAACAGCTGGATGCTCATTGATAGCATCTTCTATTGGTGCAGTGCCAAGATTATGTCCTGATACAATAACCACGTCATCTACACGACCGGTGATTCTATAATAACCAACTTCATCGCGCAATGCACCATCACCAGTAAAGTATTTTCCTGGAAAGGCAGAGAAATAGGTTTCTTTATACCTTTTGTGATCGTCCCAAATGGTTCGAGCAATTCCAGGCCAAGGAAATTTGATACAAAGACTACCCACTTGTTGATTGCCTTCTATTTCATTGCGTTTATCATCCATCAAAACCGCTTGAATTCCAGGTAATGGTAAAGTAGCATAGGTAGGTTTTGTTGGAGTTACAAAAGCTATTGGGGAAATTAATATGCCACCAGTTTCTGTTTGCCACCAAGTATCTACTAACGGACAACGCTTTCCTCCTACGTGATCATTATACCAGTGCCAAGCTTCCTCGTTGATAGGTTCACCAACGGATCCAATAACTTTTAAAGATGATAACGGAAAACGTTGTACAAAATCTAAACTTTCTTTGGCAAGCGATCGAATGGCTGTTGGTGCTGTGTAGAATTGGGTTATTTTATGTTTCTCTATTACTTCCCAAAAACGGCTGAAATTAGGATATGATGGTACGCCTTCAAAAATAACCGTTGTCGCACCGTTTAATAATGGTCCGTATAGAATATAAGAATGTCCTGTAATCCAACCAATATCTGCAGTACACCAAAAAATATCATTTTCTTCGTAATTAAAGACATTTTTAAAAGTATAGGCCGTATAAACCATGTAACCTGCAGTAGTATGCACCATTCCTTTAGGTTTTCCTGTAGAACCCGAAGTGTACAAAATAAATAATGGATCTTCAGCATCCATAATTTCGGCAACATTATTATCTGAAGCATCATCTAAAAGAGGTTGCAACCATTGGTCACGACCTTCTTTCATCACAATATTCGAATGAATTCTTTTGGCAACTAATACTTTTTCAACAGAAGGACATTGAACTAATGCATCATCAATAATTCCTTTTAGATCTATGGTTTTATTGCCTCGATAACCACCATCAGAGGTTATCACCATTTTACATTCAGAATCGTTGATTCGAGTGGCAACAGCGGAAGCTGAAAAACCAGCAAATACAACTGAATGTATGGCTCCAATTCTAGCACAAGCCAAAACAGAAACAGCCAATTCTGGAATCATTGGCAAATAAATGCAGACACGATCTCCTTTTTGAATGCTTTGTTCGCGCAGGACATTGGCCATTTTACTAACTCTTTGGTGTAACTCATTATAGCTAATATGTTGTGCTTCTTCGTCTGGATTGTTAGGTTCAAAAATAATTGCGGTTTTGTTACCACGACGAGCCAAATGTCTATCAATACAATTTTTGACAATATTGACTTTGGCATCAGTAAACCATTTTATTTCGGCTTCCGCCATATTAAATTCGACAACTTTATCCCATTGCTGGTACCAAGTAAAGTTTTCTTCGGCTATTTTGCCCCAAAATTTTCTTGGTTCACGAATAGATTTATTATAATGTTTAAAGTACTGTTCTAGATTTTTTATTTGATAATAACTCATAATTAAATTATGTATGGTTTTTATTTTTTAGTTAAATTATATTCGCCAATAAGTGAATAATACCCAAAAATAGTCATTCCAATAACAATTAAAGGAGTTAATATAAATAAAATGATAATACCAAAAACTAAATCTTCTTGTTTTCCTGAATTGAATTTTGGTAATCCAAATTGAAAAATGCAGAAATAGGCAGCAGCAACTGCCAATCCGATCCAAATGATACCTAATGCTCTTTTTAATTGGTTCATAATTGTATCGTTTAAATGTGAGTATTTTTATTATTATTATCAATATAAATCATACCGATAACAAAACAAACGGAGGCTATAACAATAGGATACCATAGTCCTTCAAGATAAAACTCGGGATTACCAGCATCTTTGGCGTGTGTTACAAAATAGGTTGAAATTGCAGGAAGCAATCCTCCAAAAATACCATTTCCAACGTGATAGGGTAATGACATTGAGGTGTATCTAATTTTAGCAGGAAACATTTCAACTAAGAAAGCCGCAATCGGACCATATACCATTGTAACAAAAATAACTTGAATAAAGATTAAAAAAATCAGTGTCCAACGATCGCTGTTATTAATTGTAATAGTCGTTTTTGTTTCAACTTTAGATTTGCCATCAACTATTTTGGCTTTGCCATTTTCGAGTGTTACTGTTTTTACTTCATTAAAAGTAGTTCCATCTGTAAAGACTTTGTTAGTCGTATAAATAGAATCCATTGTTTGTTTTTTGTTTTTTTTTAATTCGGCAATTAGTTTGAATTGATCTACAATTTCGGTTTTGTTTTTTACGTTTGTAGTTTCATACATCGTTTTGTAAATAGGACGGTATAATAAAATAGCACAAAGCATTCCTCCCATCATAATGTATTTTCGACCTACTTTATCACTCAACCATCCGAAGAAAATAAAGAAAGGAGTTCCTAATATCAAAGCAATACCCAATAAAGTATCAACTTGCGAAGATTCAATAGACATTACGGTTTTCATAAAACTCATTGCATAGAATTGTCCTGTATACCAAACAACACCTTGTCCCATTGTGGCGCCAAATAATGCTAACAAGACAAACTTCAAATTATATCGGTTTCCAAAACTATCTTTTAAAGGATTAGTACTCGTGTTGCCTTCTGATTTAGCTTTTTCGAAAACAGGAGATTCAGACATGTTTTTACGAATCAAATACGATACCCCAACCATTATAATAGAAACCCAAAAAGGTACTCGCCAACCCCAAGCATCAAACTCTTCTGGGGTTAAAATATTTTTGGTTGCCAAAATCACCATCAAGGAAATAAACAAACCAACAGTTGCAGTGGTTTGAATCCAAGAGGTCCAATACCCACGTTGTCCTACAGGTGCATGTTCAGCTACATATGTTGCAGCACCACCATATTCTCCACCCAAAGCCAAACCTTGAAGTAATCGTAAAATCAAAACGAGTATTGGTGCCATAAAACCAATGGTTTCATAACTAGGAATACATCCAATAAGAAAAGTGGCTCCACCCATAAGTAAAAGCGTGACCATAAATGTGTATTTCCGTCCAATTAAATCTCCCAATCTCCCAAAGAAAAGAGCTCCAAAAGGTCGTACAACAAAACCTGCAGCAAAGGTTGCAAGTGTAGATAAAAAGGCAGCAGTAGGATTCTCTGAAGGGAAAAATTTTGTAGATAAAACGATAGCTAAACTCCCAAAAATATAAAAATCATACCACTCAATCATAGTTCCCATTGAGGATGCCGAAATTACCCTCCAAATTCCTTTTGTACTTGTATCGCTCATATTGGTGATTTTTAATATTCAAATATAAAATAAGTTTTGATTTTTATAGAAATAATATCAGTGAAGGAAAGAAAAAAAGTGTACCAAAATATATTTACTGTTTTCATAAAATAATAAGAGTATGATAATTTTTTTATTATGTTTATTGATTATCAATAAATATTTATTTATATTTGCATTATTTATTTCAAATAAAGAATAATTATGTAATTAAAATAAGCGCTGTTTTTTCTTAATAGTATTTACTATTTTTACTTGGATAGTTTTTATTAGTTTATGTATAAATGCTGGAGGAATCATAATCAATGTTATCGTAGCATTGTGCAATCCAAAATTGGTATCCCATTTTTGGGGTCAAATAGATTTATTCTCTCTATTTTATGTTAGCCAAACCCATATTATTACAATGTCTACTTTAATATGTATTGTTGTTTGTAAAAAAACATTTTTATACTATTTGATTGTAACTGTTTTACACTATAATAAATATAATTTTTTTCAACCCTTTAATAAAAAATCAGATACTTTTATTTTTAATGTTTCTTACTTGACTTTAGGTATTGGTTTATTTTCATATTGGGGAACTAATTTTGGCATCTAGATAGTAAGTAAAGGAATAGAAATACCAGAATTACAAAAGCTACATAGTGAAGGTGCAGATGTTTGGCTAATTATGAGTATAACCCTTTTTATAATGGCTCAGAATTTTAAGAGAGGTATTGAATTGCAAGAAAAAAACGAATTAACGATATAAAATATGCCTATAATTGTAAACTTAGATGTGATGATGGCAAAACGTAAAATGTCATTAAACCAACTATCTGAAAAAGTAGATATTACATTATCTAATCTTTCTATTTTAAAGACAGGAAAAGCAAAAGCCGTACGTTTTAGTACGCTTGAAGCCATTTGCAAAGCATTAGACTGTCAACCAGGTGATATTTTAGAATATAATAATGCAGATAAATAAAATATCTAGTTTTTAAGAAAAAAATATTACGAAAGACTATGATATATTGGTCTGTTGAATAAGGTTACCTTATTGTAATTGCATAATAAAATTATATTAAAACAATTGTATCAAACAAATCAATACAAATTTTTTGCTTACTTTTACTCAATGAAAAAACAGTTGCGCATCTTAATGGTTCTTCTAACTTTTGGTTTCTTTATGTTACCTTCTTTTAGTTATGCCTGTGTAGCGAAAGCTGAAAAAAGCTGTTGTAAAAAAGAAACAACTGCCAAATCAGAAAAAAAAGCATGTTGTTGTGATCAACGTTCCAAAGACAAAAAAGACAGTTGTAACGGTAAATGTGGTCATAAAAGCTGTACTACTTCATTTGTAAACTTTAGTATCTTATCCTACATCGATATAGAAATTAAGAACAATCATTTTAATTTTGATACTCAAAAATCAAACTATTTTTATTCAAAAACGGTTATTTCTTCAGGTTTTACCTCTCTTTGGCTTCTGCCTAAAATAGGATAATTCCCATTTTTGACAGCCATGAGTCTGTCTTGTTGAAAGCAACATTCTTGCTTCAAATTATTTATTATACACTATTTTAAAATTATCTAAATGAAAAAATTATCAAAATTATTGATGACAATACTCGTATTGTTATCAATCACAACCAATGCACAACTAAAAAATAAGGTGACAGCAACCGTAAAAATATACGGCAACTGTGGCATGTGCGAAGAGAACATTGAAAAAGCAGGCAGTATAAAAAATGGCGCCAATGTCGATTGGAATATAGATACTAAAATGGCAACCATTACCTATGATTCCCAAAAAACCAATCTGGAGTCTATTTTAAAACAGATTGCATTAGCTGGTTATGACAGTAATCAATTTCTTGCTCCTAGCGACACCTATTCAAAATTACCTAGTTGTTGTCAATACGACAGAGAAGCAAAAATAGCTGACATATCAAATAATAAGTCTGAAGAAATTGTAAATAATCACACAGATAAAACAATTGTTCAAGAAACCAATCAGCTCAATCCTATTTTCGAAAACTATTTTGCATTAAAAGAAGCATTGGTAAAAACCGATGGAAACACAGCATCTACAAAAGCTACTGCATTACTTTCAGCAATAAATGCGGTAAAAATGGAAGTGTTGAAATCGGATGAGCATATTGTATGGATGAGAGTAATTGCCAATCTAAAAGAAGATGCAGAACATATTGCAGATACAAAGGAGGTAACACATCAAAGAGACCATTTCATCACTCTATCAAAAAGCATCTACCAATTAATCAAAGTTACCAAACAAGAATCACCTACCTATTACCAACATTGCCCAATGGCAAATGACGGAAAAGGTGCCGATTGGTTGAGTAAAGAAAATATTATCAAAAATCCCTATTTTGGATCGAAGATGCTTACTTGTGGAAAGACCATTGAGACTCTTAAATAATGGCTAGGAATAATGCAATTAACAACTAAAATAGTATAACAATAAAACCAATAAGAGGTCTTAAATTGTATCAAAATATTATTTAATTTACATACGATGAAAAAAACAATCTTTTCAACAATAGTAATGGTTTTTGTATTAGTTTCTTGCAACTCAAAAGCCAAAGAGACAACCCCAACAGACTCTCCAATGATGATTGATAGTACTCAAATGATGGATAACGACAGCACAATGATAAACAATAATTCTAATATGATGACTGATAAAATTTATGCCTGCCCAATGCATCCAGAAGTACAAGGAAAATTGAACGATAAATGTTATAAATGCGGAATGAAATTAACCGAACCTGTTCCTGAAAAAACAGCAGAAAGTAAATAAATGTTTTTAAGAAACTACTCTAATCCTGTTATGAATGTAGCTGGGTTAGTGTTGTTTATGAACAGCAATCAAAACAATGAAACATACTTATACCATAACCGGAATGACTTGTGAAGGTTGTCGATCCGATGTAGAAAAAGCATTAAATACCATCGAAGGTAGTGCTGCTTTAGTTACTTTGAAACCACCTACAGCTACTATAGAAATGAAGGAGCATATTCCGTTACCCGATTTTCAAAAAGTACTTTCTTCCATCGGAAATTATACTATTGCATTGCCTACAGAAAAAGGAGATTTACAACCATCAGCAACTACTCCTATAGCAAAACCTTGTTGTACAACACCTAGTACACCAGATCACAAACATGCTATAGGTATTGCTTCAAAAGAAACTTACTATTGTCCTATGCATTGCGAAGGCGATAAAACATATGACAAACCTGGTGATTGCCCTATTTGTGGGATGAGTCTAATACAAACTGTTGAGGTTAAAGCAAGCAAAACCTTGTATACCTGTCCAATGCATCCTGAAGTTATTCAAAATGGTCCAGGTGCTTGTCCTATTTGTGGTATGGATTTAGTTCCAATGGCACCAAATGATTCAGAAGAGCAAAAGACCTATATTGATTTAGTCAAAAAAATGAAACTAGCTGTTGCTTGTACAATTCCTGTTTTTGTAATTGCAATGGTTACCATGATGCCCAATAATTTGTTATTTAAAATAATGGATGCTTCAAAATGGAACTGGATACAATTACTACTCTCAATTCCAGTTGTTTTTTATGCCTGTTGGATGTTTTTTGTTCGGGCTTACAAATCGATAATCACTTGGAATTTGAATATGTTCACCCTTATCGGAATTGGTACCGGAGTAGCCTTTTTGTTTAGTATAGTTGGAATGTTTTTTCCAGCTATTTTTCCTAACGAATTCAAATCCCCAACAGGCGATGTTTCCTTATATTTTGAAGCCACAACAGTTATTTTAACCTTGGTTTTATTAGGACAATTATTAGAAGCTAGAGCGCACAGTCAAACCAATAGTGCGATTAAAGAATTATTAAAATTAGCTCCAACAGAAGCTAACATAGTTGTTGACGGAAAAGAGCGTATTATCTCGATTCACGACATTAAAAAAGGAGATTTTTTACGAGTAAAACCTGGTGATAAAATTCCAGTAGATGGGATTATTAGCGAAGGCGAAAGTAGTATAGATGAAGCGATGATTACCGGTGAACCTATACCTGTTGATAAAAAGAAAGACGATACTGTAATTGCGGGAACTATAAACGGTACGAAATCCTTTTTGATGATAGCCGAAAAAATAGGCTCAGAAACTGTACTCTCCCAAATTGTCAAAATGGTGAATGAAGCAAGTCGATCTAGAGCACCCATTCAAAAACTAGCAGATACTATTGCCAAATACTTTGTGCCTATTGTAATAATAATATCCTTAATCACTTTTATTGTCTGGGCAAAGTTTGGACCAGAACCAGCCTTGGTATATGGATTTATAAATGCCATTGCAGTATTAATCATTGCGTGTCCTTGTGCCTTGGGTTTAGCTACACCAATGTCTGTAATGGTGGGTGTCGGCAAAGGAGCGCAATCGGGCGTTTTGATAAAAAATGCCGAAGCGCTAGAAAACATGAACAAGGTCAATGTTTTAATAACCGATAAAACCGGAACTCTTACCCAAGGCAAACCATCGGTAGAGAAAATATATGCTGTACATAACAATAGCGATATTTTGTTGCAATATTGTGCCTCTTTAAATCAATACAGCGAACATCCTTTAGCACAAGCTGTTGTCAATTATGCTAAAACAAAAAACACAAAGCTTATAGAAGTTAACGATTTTGAAGCTATTGCAGGAAAAGGGGTTCTAGGAACAGTCACCAATAAAAAAGTAGCCATAGGCAATAAAAAACTAATGGAGCAAGTTAAGGCAACTGTTTCAGAGGATATAGAAAACAAAATGATAGCCGAACAAAAATTAGGAAAAACGGTTTCCTACATTGCTATTGATGGTGTTGCAGAGGGTTTTATCTCTATTTCTGATGCTATAAAAACCACTAGTGCTGCAGCAATACAAGAATTAATGCGTCAAGGTGTTCAAGTCATTATGCTTACTGGCGATAACGAAAATACAGCCAAAGCAGTAGCAGATGAACTACATTTGTCTTCCTACAAAGCAAGTTGTTTACCAGAGGACAAATTAAATGAAATCAAACGATTGCAAGCCCAAGGAAAAGTAGTAGCCATGGCAGGTGACGGTATCAATGATGCTCCAGCATTGGCTCAAGCCGATATTGGTATTGCAATGGGCACAGGAACAGATGTAGCCATAGAATCTGCCAAAATCACGCTGGTCAAAGGCGATTTACAGGGCATCGTAAAAGCTAAGAATCTAAGCCATGCGGTGATGCAAAACATCAAACAAAACTTATTTTTTGCTTTTTTCTATAATGTAGTAGGCATCCCTATAGCTGCGGGTGTATTATTTCCATATTTCGGTATTTTACTTTCCCCAATGATAGCCGCATTAGCAATGAGTTTTAGTTCGGTATCTGTTATTGTAAATGCCTTGCGATTACGACGTTTAAAACTAGAATAAAAAATTGGGCAACAGCAATACTGAAGACCGATCAACAGCGGAACTGAAGGTTATTTTAAAATTTATTTATTATGAAAACACAAAGCATATTTTCGAAAAAAGGAATTTCAGTACTCGTACTTTTTTTAATGGTCTTTTCCTTAAGTGTCAACGCTCAAGTCACAAAAAAAGCAGCAACTATGAAAGATTGTTGTATGATGAAAGACGGTAAAATGATGGTGATGAAAGACGGTAAAACAATGCCTATGGAAAAAGATATGGTCATGAAAAACGGAACCGTATGCATGACTAATGGCGAATGCAAAATGAAAGACGGTTCAAAAATGATGATGAAAAACGGAGATCGAATGTTTATGAGTGGTAAAATGCAAACCGATAAGATGTCTAAAATGAAAACCTCTCATAAAATGGCAGCAATGGACTACAGTTGTCCGATGCATCCAGACGTAAAAAGTGCGAAAGCAGGTAAATGTCCTAAATGTGGAATGGACATGGTCAAAAAATAAAAATAAAAGCGTTACATTAGTTTATAAGTAAACGACATTCATTAGTTGAAATCATCACTACTCTATTTGTAAAAACAGCATAAAGTAGTGACGATTTTTTTATCTTAAAGAGAAATACATGAAAATTAAAATAGTAGTTATATTATTATTTAATAGCTTTTTACAGCTTGCAAATGCTCAGAATAACACCACACAACAATCGTATTATACTTGCGTGATGCATCCCCAAATTCACGAAAACAAGCCAGGAAATTGTCCTATATGTGGTATGTCTTTAATTAAAGTAAAATCAAAAACACCCAAGAAAGCAATGGTTGTAAAAAAACCCGTTACAATCAAAAAAGAAACTACTGAAAATAAAACCCTTTCAGAAACAAAAAAAACAACACCTAACGTTACAGAAACGCCTATCCCAAAATCAGGTATAGCAACTGAAATAAAGACCAAAACCATCTCTAAAACAGTTCGATACGACTTATATGTTCGGGATACCATCGTTACTTTTGGAAACAAACCCAAACATGCTATCGCTGTAAACGGACAAATTCCGATGCCTACCCTTACCTTTACCGAAGGTGATATTGCCGAAATCTATGTGCATAATGAGCTAAACGAAGAAACATCAATGCATTGGCATGGCTTATTTTTACCCAACCAATACGATGGTGTACCCAATCTCACACAAATGCCAATTAAACCGCACACTACCCATTTGTATACATTCCCCATTATCCAACACGGAACGCATTGGTACCATAGCCACACCGGTTTGCAAGAACAAATTGGGATGTATGGCTCTTTTATAATGAATAAAAAACCAGAAGACACCACCTTCCGAAAAGGGATTGACGATTTGCCAACGGTTCCTATTCTGTTGAGTGAATGGACCGATATCAAGCCAGAAAACGTACACCGTATGCTACACAATGCATCCGATTGGTTTGCCATTAAAAAAGGCACTACACAAAGTTATGCCGAAGCCATTCGAGCAGGTCATTTCAAAACTAAAATCACCAACGAATGGAAACGAATGTTAGCCATGGATGTGAGTGATGTGTATTATGAGAAATTTTTAATCAACGGTAAAAACGAAAGTCAGTTATCCCAATTCAAAGCAGGTGATAAAGTGCGCTTGCGAATTTCCAATGGTGGTGCTTCTACCTACTTTTGGCTTACTTACGCTGGCGGACAAATTACCGTTGTTGCCAATGATGGCAATGATGTTATGCCGGTAGCAGTCGATCGATTACTAATTGCCGTTTCAGAAACCTACGATGTTATTATAACAATTCCTGCAGACAAAACCGCTTATGAGTTCCTCGCCACTTCTGAAGATCGTACAAAATCGGCTTCGCTCTATTTGGGTGATGGCATCAAACAACTCACCGCTACCCTACCCAAATTAAAATATTTTGAAGGGATGAAAATGATGAACGATATGATGAAAATGAATGGTGATTTAGACGATATGGGAATGCAGATGTCCTACAATCAAATGGATATGAATGTGGTGATGTATCCTGAAATTACAGGCGAAGCAATGCCAAAAGCCAAAAGTCATCAAGAAATGAAGATGACCGAAGACCAATATAACAGCAATGAGCTATCAGATATCACGATGCTTAATTATGCCATGTTGCAATCGCCTACCAAAACCAATCTTCCCAAAGAAGCACCGGTACGAGAATTAAAATTTGAGCTGTCAGGAAATATGAACCGATATGTTTGGAGTCTTGACAACAAAGTAGTTTCTGAAACCGAGAAGATCCTTATCAAAAAAGGCGAAAATGTGCGCATCACACTCCACAATGGTTCTATGATGCGACATCCGATGCACTTGCACGGTCACGATTTTAGAATCCTTAACGGACAAGGCGATTATGCACCCCTCAAAAACATCATCGACATAATGCCCATGGAAACGGATGTTATAGAATTCAATGCCAATGTCGAAGGCGATTGGTTTTTTCATTGTCATATTCTCTATCATATGATGGCTGGAATGGGACGCGTGTTTACCTACGAAAATCAAGCAGCCAATCCCGAAATACCCAATCCAAAACTAGCGCAACGCAAATTGTTTGCCGACGATAGAAAATTCCATTTTATGGCAGAAAACGATTTTGCAACCAACGGCAACGATGGTCAGTTTATGTTTGGCAATACCCGTTGGACTATGGGTACCGAATGGCGTTTGGGGTATAATGACCATCATGGCTACGAAACCGAAACCCATATCGGACGTTATATAGGCAAAATGCAATGGCTGATGCCTTTTGTAGGTTTTGATTGGCGTTACAGAAATAATCATGAAGGTGATAGGACAATAGAAAAAAACCTTTTCGGTCAAGGAAGTACCAAAGATGTTCGTGCGGTTTTGAGTGTAGGAGTAGAATATACCTTGCCGATGCTCATCAAAGCACAAGTAGAATTATTCACCGATGGTAATTATCGTTTGCAATTTGAAAGAATGGACATACCCGTTTCCAAACGACTTCGTATGAGTTTGATGTGGAACACCGACAAAGAATATATGGCGGGATTGCGCTATATCTTCACACGAAACTTAGGGATTACCTCTCATTATGATAGTGATATGGGATTAGGATTTGGAGCAACACTCAATTATTAAGGGTGGCAATGGCAGTTTCAATGGCAATGGCAATTTCAATTTCAATTTCAATGTCAATAGCAAAAACAATATCAAAACTCATCTTTAATCAAACCGTCTGTTCGAGTTTTTTTTAGAAGAAGTCCTTTTGGGGACGAGTCTAAAAAATGTATCGAGAACCTTTTTTTTTAAAAGCATTGGCAAATTCAATATCAATATCAAAAACATTATCAAACTCACAACTCACAACTCACAACTCATAACTCCTAATGCCTAACCTCTATCCCACTCACAACTCACAACTCCTAATTCCTAATTCCTAATTAAATTACTATATTTGTTTTTCAAAAAACAGCAAGAAACAACAATAAAACATCCTTTATGATCAGAAAAATTACCCTCATAGCCTTTATTTTTAGCCTTTCAAATACTTTTGCACAATCCATTACTTTTTCAGACAAAGCCAATTGTTTGACCGCTCGTGGTGGCGCTTCTGCTGCTATGGACGAACAAAAAAACCACGTCTATGTGGCCAATGGGTTTTCGGCAGCCAGTGGCTATACTACCGAAATTGAGCGTTACAATCTTGTAGAAGATTGGTGGGCTTTATTCCCAACAGCTACTCCTACTATTGCCAAAAGATACGGAAGTATGCAAATTCTTGCCAATACGATGTATTTGTTTAATGGTGTTACCAATACAGGAAGTTATAATGACAAATTAGAAAGTATTGATTTAAATACCGGTGCTTTAACTGTAAACACCAACCTCAATCCGAATCCAGTTTACAGTGCCGGAAGTGCTATTTGGGGGGATTATTTAATTAGCTTTGGGGGTTGTAGCAATAGTTTCAATGCGACCTATTCAAACAAACTTTATAAAATTGCTCCATGGGGAACATGGACTGCGTTAGCCGATATGCCTGTAGGACTTGAAACCAAAGGAGAAGTTATGTATGGGAATGGCAGTAACAGTAAACTGTATGTTTTTGGAGGGTATAAAGAAATCAATACCACTACTCAAAACTTCGAAACCATAACTGTAGGAAGCGCTGTAGCACTAACCGATTGGTTCAATGTAGCAGAAGCTGGAACAAAACTATTCAAAGGAAGAACATTTACAAGCAATAAATATGCAGAAATAAGTGCTTTTGATACCGCTGTTGCTACACAAGAAGCATCGAATGTGGTTTGGTTGATCTCAAATACTATTGAAGGAATACCTGCCAATCAATCGATTCTGAATTTTGATACCAAAGATGGCTACAACAATGGTGCTACTTTACAAGCGTATCTCATTACCAATTGGACCGGTGATATTGCGTCCTCAACAAAAACCCTATTAAATGCCACTATAGCCAGCGGAACAACAACAGGATATCCTGCCAATTTTACCAACTCAGGAAATGTAGCACTTTCGGGTAATGCCACCAATTTTAGAATTGCATTCAAATATGTAGGCGGTTATACACTTCCAATAGCTACCTCGACCTACCAAATTGATAATGTGAGAGTGTACCGAACCAGCATTTCCAACAACATCTATGTGTATGATTTCACAAGCAATACCTGGACTACTTCTAGTACCGTATTACCCCAATCGATATCGGCATATGCTATTGCCAAAGACGATGTCAGCAACGACAAAATCTATATCACAGGCGATTATAGCAACCAAACCTTTACTGGCGTTTACAACACCGCCAACAATACATTTACTACTTTGAACCCCATCAATATGATTGGACGCAGACATCACAATTCGGCCTTTTGGAACAACAAACTCTATTTGTTCGGAGGCAATAACACTCCTAATAGTTCAAGTGTTTTGGCAAGTACCCAAAGCGCCGATGTAAGTACGTTAGCAACGGAAGCCTTTGCCACCAACGAAGTATTCACCGTGTATCCAAACCCAGCCACCGATGCCGTAACGGTAAAGGAAGGCATCATAAATGTAGCTGTTTATACCATCGATGGTAAGAAAATCAACTTGCAACAAATCCAAAACACCATCAATATAGCGTCACTTTCTAAAGGAATTTATGTACTCTACGGAGAAAACAAACAAGGCAATACGTTCAAAACAAAGCTGGTGAAGGAATAATTGATTAATTGATAATTGATAATGGATAATGGATAATTCATAATTTAAAATTCATAATTTAAAATTTGTTTCTATTGCCTAATTTAAAAACTCAAAAATATGTTAGTAGCAGCCCTAATATTTATGCTTCTTGGTATAGTCATCCGATACGGCAAATGGTACAACCTGATGGCGGGATACAACACGATGACCAAGGAAGAACAAGAAAAAGTAGATGCCAAAGGAATAGCGATTGTTTTCTTTAACGGCATGTTTGGGATGGCTTTTATGATTTTCATCGGTTATGGACTTGCCTATTATTTCCAAATGCCCTCTATAGAAAACTACGTTTTTTTTGGTGCCCTATTCCTAGGAATACCGTATATCTTGATCGCCTCCAACGCTAAGAAATACAGGAAGTAATTGTGAATTAGGAATTGTTAATTAAGAATTATGAATTTTAATTATGAATTTTAAATTAATAATACTTCCCTCTTTTATCTTGTCTCTTGCTTCTATTTTCTAACCATCTATTCTCTATATTCTTACCTCTTGCTACATCTGGTTTTGCTATTCCATTGTCGTAATCGGTTTGTAGCGAAGCATGTTGTGGATGTTGCCCCTTTGTTTCAAACATGACACTCCTTTTTTTAAATGGTAAGGCTTCCTTGATGGCCTTGTACTAAGTTGGTACCGATGACGACCGAAGCGACCACCTTTAAAAAGTTGATCATACTATTGCCATTGGTATCCCAGTAATAGGCTGTATTGGGCGTGACTTTGATAATCGTAAGACCAGGATCGTCTTTGCCTTCTTTGAACCATATTTTAGCCATAGGCGTCCATAATTCCTCAATTTTTGCTGGGTCTACCAGGATAGTGGCTTCCCCATTGACCACCATATAACTGCTTTTGGCAGGGTGCGAAAAAAAGAGTTGCACGGTATTGTCGGCTGCAATAGCCTTGTTTTTTTTACTCTCTTTTTCACTAAAGAACCAGATGTTGCCTTGATCACAAACATGGATGGCCGTCATCGGCCGACACGTACTACCATCATCCGTTTTTAGTTCGGTGCAAAAAAGGCATATTCTAATGTCGTCCACTAAACTTTTTAGTTTGTCAATCGCTTTTTTGTTTATTAAATTTTCAGTGTTACTCATTTTCAGAAAGGTTTTTTTAGATTTCTATGGTGCTATACTTTAGCAAGAACACAAAATTAAAAGGTATTGGTTTTGAAAGCCTTACACAATTAAAGGCAATTGTATCAATATTTTTACTGATGCAAATTCAATATCAATTTTAATAACAATATCAATATCAATGGCAAATTCAATAGCAATGGCAAAAACAATATCAATAACAATTTCAAAAAAAATAGCAAAACTCCAAACTCCTCTTGTCTCTTGCTTCTTGCTTCTAATCATTTATCATCTATCATCTATCATCTATCATCTATCATCTATCATCTATCATCTATCATCTATCATCTATCATCTATCA
>JAYTNO010000112.1:0-1573 GCA_043748275.1 Flavobacterium sp.
CAACTTTAAATAATAGTAATATGATTAATGTAACTCCCGCCTTAAAAGACAATGTTTTAAATTGCCTTTGTGAATCTTTAAACTGTGGCTCCGTTTATAATTTGAATATCAATACAGTTTTACTTGAAACTAAAACCAATTTTAATCAACTGAATGCTATATTGCCACAATTTGAAAGGTTTGGCTTTATAAGTCATTTGGGACTGAATAGAACAATAGTTTCACTAGCTATTAACATTGAAGCCTTTGATTTTAAAAATCGTGGCGGTTTTTATGCTCAAGAAGAAGTTTTGAAACTCAATCTTGAAAAACTACTTCTTGAAATTGAAAATCTTAAACCAAGCTTTCCGGACAAAACCGAAACCTTTACAACTATCGCTTCCAATATTGTGAGCTGTTTGGCTCTTATACATTTGGGTGCTAAATAGCCAGTTTATAAAAACCCGTGGTGGCGATTGGCTTTTTCTATAAAGGGTTGTATTCATTTTTTCGAGATATAGCGTTTCGCCATTTTCTTTAATTTCTATTTCAAACAAATCAACCCTCGATCCTAGCCTTGATATTTTTTCGCCATATCGTCTTTCTATTATTTCGATTTTTTCCTCGCTTATTAAATTCATAATTGTCAAGTTTCATAACATTATTGATGAAAGTTGAATTAAATTTGATTCAAAGTTAGTATTTTATTTTTAAATTCATTTGGTGTTTTTTTAAATATTTCGGGTTTTAATTTGTACCATTTTTCGATTGCATCCATTGGTGTTTTTACTTTTAATTCTTTCCTCAAAGACCCGTGTCTTCTGTTTAAATTGTAGAACTTTAAAAACCTCAACAAATCAGTTTTCATTTCGGTTTGAGATTTATATTTAGTTTTTAAAATTGTATCGTTTTTAATAATACCATTTACTCTTTCAACCATTCCGTTGGTTTTTGGTGTAAATGGTGCAGTTAATCTGTGCTGGATGTTGTTTTCGATACATTTTTCATCCATTTGTGATGGTTTTTGACAAGAGTTTCCTGTTTTAGAAACAAGAAGTCTGTTTGTAAATTCCAATCCGTTATCTGTTAAAATATGCGTTATTATGAAAGGGAAAAAATCTAAACATTTATCCATAAAATCAATTGTGTTTTCGGCTGTTTTGTTCTCATAAATCCAATATATCATTGATCTTGTACAGCGGTCGATAGCAACAAATAGATAGTATGCTTTCCCATTAAATTTTGGCAAATACGTTATATCAATATGAATGTATCCTGGCTCGTACTCTTTAAATTTTTTGGCAATATCTCTTTTTTCTTGTGAAACTGTATTTATTGACTCGTTTTTAAAGGTTCTATAAACGGAACTTCTGGATATTTCTGGATTTGATTCTAATAGAACTTCCCAGACTTCGTCCAACGGTAACCAAGTTGATTTTCTCAAACTTACTGCTATTGCTTTTTCTAAATCAGTAAGTGCATATTGAATATTTAAAGGTCTGCAAGACGAATCTTGCTGAAAATCTCGATTTTTCCACTTTGAAACTGTCTGGCAGGAAATATTAAATTTCGAGGCTAATTCAGAATTTGTTCC
>JAYTNO010000113.1:0-24900 GCA_043748275.1 Flavobacterium sp.
GTTCTGGTTGCAGTATCTGCATTTGGAAACCAAGATGGGTCATACATCACAACCCAAAACCAAGGAGCAATTACCCAAGCCCATTGGCCTATCCATTGCGAGATTGCCATAATGCTTGTTCTTTCGTGAAAATCATCGCTCATTTCATATCCCATTGCTACATATGGAACGCTAAAAATAGATAAACCGATGTGAAATATTAGTGACCAAATTAGAAAAAAAGTAAAGTTATATAATACACTATCCTCTCTGTACAATTGCCACATGATTATAAATGCAATTCCCATAATTATAGAACCGATGAAAACATATTGTCTTCTACGTCCCCAATCTGATTTTGTATTGTCTGATACGAAACCCATTATTGGGTCAAAAAAAGCATCGACAATTCTTGGCACAAAAAACAAAACACCCCACATCCAAGAAGGCATTCCTAAATTTTCGACTAATACTACCATAAAAATTCCAAGTGCAGCTGGAAACATTTGGTTCGCTAACATTCCTAATCCAAAAGCAATTTTTTGGCTCATAGGAACTATTTCCTTTGAATGAGAATTAATATTTGACATAGTTTTGATAGTTTAGTTTTAGAATTTGATGTTTAACACTATTTAACAATTATTGTTTGTAGTGCTTTGGCACTAATAGAAATTTTATTCTTTTTATTATTATGATTGATTTCAATTTCGAATACCTGATCTGTAGGATTAAAAATTACAAGTGCAATGGTTTTATCGGGATTTATAACCGCAGTGGCCATTAGCTCTTTATTATTAATAGTACACCCTATTTTTACGGCACCTGGACGCATAAACTTACTAAAATGTGCCATTGTATAATATAATGGAGTAAAATATATTTCGTCTTTTTCAGGATCAACGATGACTGGAGCTACGCACCAATTTTTAAACCAGTTTGGTCCACCTTGTCTGTCTAAAACCATATTCCAATCTACCCAACCGTCTACCCAATTATTCAAACAACCTATAATATCAGTAGCATAACGGTTGACTGGAGCGTATTTTGGATGTAAATATTTTTCTTTTTCGCTTGCCCAATCCCAACCCCAATCGGTGGCTTCTTTTTTCCAATACCAAGCATCGTCATTCCAATGCGGTATTTCAGAATCGACACATGCTTCTGTTTGAATTAAATATTTGTTTGGTGATTTGAAGTGTGCATATTGCAACTCTTTTGGGAATACTTCATAAGTACTTTCATACCAATGAATAGCTGTTCCTGAAAAGTATTTTGAAGTGTTTTGATCTTTATACATTTCATCAACCCATTCTTTCAAACCCGCTCGATTTTGATCGTATCCTAAAATTTTGACTTTATTCCAACCGTCATTTTCTAATTTTGGTCCAAGATGATTCTGAACAAATTGTGTCATTTCCAATGGAGAAAAATGAGTACTTTCCCAATTGTTTCCATTGCCGTGAGGTTCGTTTATGACAGTTACGCCCCAAATATCTATTCCTTCTTTTTTGTAAGCATTTAAATATTTAGAAAAATATAAGGCAAAAGCATCATTAAATTCGGGTAACAGTTTTCCGCCTACAAATTTTTTATTGTCTTTCATCCAAGGTGGACAAGACCAAGGAGAAGCAATAATATTAAATCCACTTTTTGAAATAGCTTTTGCTTCCAAAATCATCGGAATTAAATCTAGTTTATCGTCTTCTATAGTGAAGTGTTCTAATTGCAAATCATTCTCTACTTTGGCATAGGTATAATTGCTTAATGAAAAATCACAAGAAGCAATGTGCGTTCGTGTTAAAGAATAATTGGCTCCATCTTCGCTAAAATATGCGTCTAGAATTTTTTTGCGTTTTTCTGCACTCAATCGATTTAGTAATGAAGCTGATGATTCTGTAAAAGATCCACCAAAACCTGTAATTGTTTGAAATTTTTCTGATGGATTTAAAGTAATTACTATTGGAATTCCTGTATTAGAAAATTGGGTTATTTTTGTTAATGCATTACCACTTTCAGAAGTTTCATATACTTCAACTTTGAGTTTATCGGTTACTTTACAACTATGCAATGAAAATGTCATGATAAAAATTAGTATCAAAAATTTAAAATCAAAAAGTCTATTTTTAAATTTTTCCATTAGTATTAATTTTTCAAAATAGAATTTGGAGTTTTTACATCCATCCATAATGCTTTTTCATCACCATTATAGGTTTTTGAAATTGGCTTCCCATCACGTGTCAAACCATTAAACGTTCCTTTATCTACATTTTCCCACAGTACAAATTTTGCTTGTGATTGTAAATTAATAAGACCAAAATGATTTTCTGAACCATTAGGATTGTTACTGTCTTTCCAGTTCTCATCAAAAGCTTCAAAATAAAAACACGCTATTTTATTAGTATTTGTCCATTGTCTCATTAGATTATAAAACTGCGCCGATTTGTATTCGTCTGTAGCTTTTGAACCCTCATTTCCATAATATTCATTAGAAACTGTTGCCCAACCTGTTTCACCAATATGAACCGGTTTATTTACACCAATTGCTTTCATATAATTGACAACACTTGTATATTGCACTTTAGAATATTCTAGAGCTCTTTGCATTGCTGCATCAATTTTTTCTTTTTCAGAAAGTTGCCATTCACTTTCTTTTATTCCCCAAAAAACTGGATTATAATGGGTATCGTGCATTGGGTATGTATGCATCGAAATATAGTCTACTGCTTTTATTAATTGATTCAAATCTTCTACATGATACTCTTTGTCACCACCACCCCAAGAGGCAAAATTATCGGAACTTGTTATCCAAACGTCATTGGGTAGTTTATTTTCTTTTTTTAATTGTTGTAAATAATTCACCCATTTCAATATAATATTTGGTGTAACATAATAACTGGTTGCCCATTTTACCATTGCTTCGTTACCAACAGCAATAATTTTAATTATTTCTGGATATTGATTGGTTAATCTTATAGCTTCTTCAATTTCAATTGCATTACATTTACTCTCTTCATTATGAATTGGAGGCAAATCGGTCCAAGCATTTTTACAATCAATCCATGCACCTAGCATGACATACATTTCGAAATTAGTATCTGCTTTTTTTAATTCGGTTATGGCTATTAGTAAATTAGAAACCTCTTCATAATGAACATTATATGTCCTTAGGATTTTAATATTCATTGCAGAAAGTATTTTTAAATCTTCTTTTATTTCAGCAATAGTCGGATGCTTGGCTCTTGTTTGAGTTCTGTATCCGCCATAACAAATGGCTTGATAATTACTATTTCCTAAAATTTTTTCTGCATTCATTTTATTTGAAACTAATTCGCTTGTAATTTTTTTATTACATGATATAAATACAATTAATATGATGTAAATTATTTTTTTCATTATCTCAATATATCTTCTAGTAAATAAACTTCTATACTTGAAATTTCATCTTTTCTAAGGAATATTTTTTTACTACTATTTGCATCTAATTCTAGACTTTGTTGAGTGGTTTTTGAACCATTTTTATAATGCAATTCTATTTTATTTTCATTCGCTATTTTATATATAATAGGCACTTGACATACTGTAAACGCTAAGCAGTTTTTATTAATTGTTATTGTTTTTTTTGTCCCATCAACTAAAATAAAAGTAGCCTCTGAATCCTCAGATAAAAACTCACTTTTTTGAAGAAAAGCAGGTTGAAATTGTAATTTTCCATTTACCATTTTCACTCCTAATTCGCCTACTCTTGACAAAATATCTTCTTTTACTTGACCCGTCATTCCAGGTTGCTGAGCGCCTTTGTTAAAAGGTGTGTGTGAATATGGATCGGTTGGAAAAGCTCCATAAACTTCTGGTGCTTTATGAACGCCAATACCTGCTCCAATTTGATCAAAATGAAGTACTAATGCGTCTATAACACTTTGATCCTCTTTGCTACTAATTGCTTGATTTATAACTTCTAAAACAGCAACGTGCAATTTTGAAACCATATGCCAATAGATAGATCCTAATCCTTCATAACCATAAAAAGTACCTGAACGACCTGTAAATGCTTTATGATTGAAAACATCTTCAAAGATTTGAAGTATTAATTGTGATTCAGTAGCAACCAAATCTTTGAATTCTTTTTTTGAAGCTAATTGTTCTAAACTATTTTTTAAATCATTGGCATTATGAAAATTACCATTAAAATGAAAATTCCCTTTTATATCCTTGTTGATTAATTGAAAATTATTGTTGTCAACTAGTTGTTTTAGTAATACAGATTTTTCAACATTTTCTTTTGGGATTGTATTTTTTTCTAAAAACTTAGTTAATTCTTTGTTTGGGTACAGCATATAACTGTTTTGGTCTGGTCTATACAATGCACTTTCTCTCATTGCATTTAATATATTTAAAGATTCTTTACCGTTAAGAAAACCTGAACTCAAAACTGCTACTTGACCTTCTAGCATTTCTGGCAGATTAGAAATTGTTACTCCATCATTTTCAACTGACATTAAATTGTAGGCATGATATAGTTTGTCTTTTCTCTGGTTGGCTTTTATAGAATGTTCCATAAAGTCAATACTTACCTGAGTAAACTTTTTTAAACCAGCCATAGAATGGGTACGTTTTTTACCCCAAAAACCGCTGTTGTAAATTTGATGTCGATACTCTGAAGCAGCTTGACCTAAAGCATCCAGTATTTTTTTTCTAACTTGATTATTTATTGGTTCAGAAAGTAAAGGTTGAAAAGCAATTAGATTTTCTCTGATAGCATGATAGAATTCGACCATTTCGTTAGAAATTTTAATCGTTTCTTGGTCAGAATTTTCAAGTATTTGTTGAAAAAACTTCAAGAATCTTCTCAAATAATTCAACGTAACCATAGACACACCGTTACCAACTAAAGCATTGTTGGCATCATTCCATTCTGGACGTTGTGTATTCATCCAAATACCTGCTTCTGGTATAAAGTTTGACATTTTTGCCAAAACGGTAGCCAATATTTTTTCAATTAAATTTACATGATAAATTTCGTCGTTATTATCTCGCAACAACGCACCATCTGCACCAATTTGAAGTCTTCGTTTGTTAATTTTTGCATCCCATTCGTGATTGAATAAAATGGTGTCTTTAGGATTTTTTAGAATATCTTGATATGACTTTATGTTATAAGGCACTGCAGCATAAACAAAACATTCTTTATCTAAATAAGAATTTAATTTACCTGGTTGATATTTTTCAATAAATTCTAAAAACTTTAATAAATATATAATTTGATGGTCGCCCCAATATCCAATATACGACCAAGGATTGTCTGGTTCAATGGTTTCCCAATCAAAACCACTTTTGGTTACACGGTAAGGATTATAACCGTCAAAAGTTGAAGCATTCAAAAACTTATGAATCATTCCGTCAATAAAATCAGGAAATGCATTGGCAAGTGATTCCCAATTCTGAAAAATATCACGCCAATTTCCTTCGTAATCTAGAATTTTTGAACCATCTATTTCGCTTGTGGTATTGATTGAAAACTTATTCCAAGGACGGCTAGGATCACCGTGTCTTCTACTGAATTTTAATGGTAAATATTCAATACACAAACGAATAAGATCTGCATCATCACTTTCTGAAATTAATTGTTGTAAATGGGAATATTCAAAAATTGAAGGTAAATTATTTAAAAAAGCAGCCTCTTTTTCGGAAACATTTTTATTTGCAATGGCAATATAATTTACAAAATCTACTTTTTCTATTTGATAATTGTTGTCAAAAATTCCGCCACGCATGATGTTGAATAATACGTTAGAAAAATGACGGGTATCTTTTCTTTTATCTGCAGTAAATTGCAAACCATCTGCTGTAGCATTTAATGCAATTAGGTTTTGTTTGCCTAATTCTATGTCTTCAATTATTTGATTTTCTAATGATTTGTCATTGCTAATGGCATCAGCTAATTGAATTATTTGAGATTGATTTTGATTTACATTCGCCATTATTTTCCAAGACTTAGAGGAATGTTTTGTTAATTTCAAATCTGTTGAAACAAAATAAGCACCTTTTTCCCCTTTTACATCTGTTTCTTGATGCACTTTTTGATTTTTTCTAAATGCATTAAGTTGAGTAGAAGAAAGCAAATAAGTAGGATTCTCAATTCCTAATGACCAGACTATATTGGCTTTTAATGCTTCACTTGGTTCAGCTTTATCGACAATAATGGCACTAAGAGCATATATCCCTAAACCACTTTCTAGATGAAGTTCGTTTCTTTTATAAGCATCGACTAAATTACTTGTTGTAGCTTGTAAATCACTGCTTACACCTTGCGGTAATATATTTTGAATTCCATCAAGAAGTCTAATATTATAATCTTTTTCAGAATTATTAATCAATTCTGATTTTTTTATAAATCCAAATTTATTACTTGAACTCCATTGGTACCTAAAAGTTAGTTGTACATCATGATGAATTTCTTCAAAAATGATTTTGTTTCCATAGGTGTTTTTATATAAATTTCTAGTTAGGTTATACTTATCATTAAAACGTACTGAAAAAGGTTCCCAAACTAGTTTTTCACCTTTATATTCAACTTGAAAAATAGATTTACTGCCGGTAATATCTGCAAACTCTGTTATTTTATCATCAGTATAATAGGGAAAAAGAGCAAATTCCGCATTTTTTCTACCAGCAGTTAATCCGCCATTACTAGATATAAATAGCCAATGATTTGAATCACTAACAATACTCATAAAAAAAGGTCGCATTTGATCGTTATTGGAAATCATATAATAATTTTCTCCATCTATAACGACCATTTCCATAGCTACTGATTTAATTAAAGTTTCGCTATTTGTAATTTCTAATATATTTTGGGATTGGCTCATAATCAAAACATTCTTCATTGATACTATTAAATAATCTAATAGACTTATGATACTGTAGTCTATTAGATTATTATTTAAAAAAACTTATTGATATACTCTTACGTAATCTACCAACATCGTTTGAGGAAAAACAGTTGCACTGTTTGGAGAGCCAGGGAAATTTCCACCAACTGCCATATTTAGAATAATATAAAACGATTGGTTAAATACCCATTCACCAGGAACATCTTTTGGTGTGATTTGGTTGTATAAAACATCATCTACATAATAATTGATGTAATTTTCATCCCATTCAATTCCAAAAACATGAAAATCATTATCAAATCTATCATTGGTTAAAGTATAGTTTTTAGATATAGCATTTCCACCATAATATCCTGGTCCATGAACAGTACCAAAAATTGAAGTTGGTTTGCTACCAAGATATTCCATGATATCTATTTCACCACATTGTGGCCAAATAACAGTATCTGAATTTGCACCTAACATCCAAAAAGCTGGCCATAATCCTTTTCCCCAAGGCAATTTGATACGAGCTTCAATTCTACCATATTTTTTTTCAAATTTTCCTTTGGTTAAAATTCTTCCTGAAGAATATGATGAACCCATAAAAGATTGTTTAATGGCAGTAATCTTTAACATTCCATCTTCTACCTTTATATTTTCTGGTCTGTCACTATAATATTGCAATTCATTATTACCCCAACCATTATCTCCAATGCCAATATCGTAACTCCATAAACTTGGATCAGGTGCGCCATTGGTATTAAACTCCTCGTTCATCACTAATTGCGTTTTTGTAACTACTTTTTGTTTAACATCTTCTGTACAAGAGGATAGTGCAATTAATACAGCTATAGATAGTATTGATTTTATAATTTTATTTAATTTCATTATCTTAATTTTTTTAGTTTAATTTTTTGATTATGGTCTATAGAAATAAATGTTATCCATGTAAAAATTAGATAACGACGAGCCATTAATATTCTCCATGATAATTAATCCGATATTGTTTCTATTAACTAGTGTTATAGGGGCATCTATTGAAATCCAGTTGTTGGCGGAAACTTGCGATGCCGTTACAAAAATTTGTTGTCTTGTATCATCACCACCATTATCCACTTGATTTGGACCCCAATCTTCAATTGAAATTAGAAAACTAAAATTTGATGGGACGTTATTAGGAATATACATATCAAAGTGTATGTTTGTCATTGCAGTCGCATTTAATGTTGGATTAGATGTTGCAATCCCTACATAATTGAAAGAAGTATAATTCAAAAAATTATTACCATTTACTGAGAAATCAGCTGAGCCAGTAGTTGATCCTGGTGTCCAAAAACCATTGTAGTATGCCACTGGAACATTTGTATAACTGTCACTAAAAATTGACAGTACTTTACTTGGATCTCTAGTTGGTGTTGTTGGTAAAGAAAAAACACCAAGAGAATTAACTGTTATGGAATCAATGGAATTTAAGCCACCTTCAAATTCATTAGATGTAGCATTTAATGTTCCTCCAATATTTGCTGTAATAACAGCACTACCTGAACCTAATACAGTTATTATTCCTTTTGTATCAACCGTTGCAACATTTGGATTTGAAGTTCTAAACACAAAATAAGCTGGAGCGGGAAATACTGCTTGATCTAATCCTGAAGGCATATTAAAAGTTTCTTTCAAGTCTTCAATAGGAATTGTAACCCCAATAAATGAACTAACTATTTTATTTACACCATTTGCAATTGAAGGTCTAGGTTGACCGATAGTTCCTAATTTTTCAAATTTTAGTTCGTCAATCCAAAAGATGTATCCCGAGCCATTGGTACCTTGAGTTCCTGTAGAATATCTAAACATCCCTTTTTCTTGTATTAGTTTTTTTGCATCTGGAATTGGGATAATATATTTTTTCCAATTGGTACCAATACTTACATTTTTCATCGTTGTTATGTATTTATTCGGGTAAAAATCTTCTCCAAAACCAATTTCACCTACAGTTACACCTTGAGAAGCTTTCGCCCAAAAAGTTAAAGCGTCGTATCCTGACAAATCACGGCCTGCGCCATCAATTCTAAAAATACCTCCAGCATAATTACCTTCTGGATCATTTGAATTAGGTACATCAAAGCGCATAGATGCATTGCCTTTATAGCTAACTTGACCATCGACAGTCCAAGCATTTAGTTTTGAACCAATAGGATTAAGAGCATCTGGTCCATAAGGAAAGTAAAAATTTGTTCCCATACCTATAGGAGTATCTGTAAATATTTCAGCAGTTTTGGCAAAAGATGCATTTGTTGCTTCATCTGATAATTCTCTTTCACAACTTGCCATTATAAATATGAAAGCAACGAGAAAGGCTTTTGTTAAAAAATTAAAATTTATATTTTTCATTTTTATTATTTTTAAATTATTTTCCAATATTTATATGAATATATGTTCTAATTTCCCATTCAGTTCCGTTAGGAAATCCTACTGGACTTACTGTTGGAACTGCTGGATATGTGTTTTCAGGGACGAAATTTGGTAAATATCTTGATCCTGAATATTGATCTAATGATCTCCAAATTCCCATAATACCAATTCTAGTATCAGGTAAAATAAACCAACTTGGTTTTCCGACTGAGGTAGATATATCTAATATACTTTGAACAGGGAATGTTAAGTTAAAATCTTTATGATAATCATATGGTCCCCAATCATTTAATTTTAATGAAGTAATTACTTTTACTTTTCTGTATATCATTCTAATATCACCACCCATTCTATTTATTGTTCTTTCAGAATCACCATTAGCTTGTCCGTTTCCAAAATAAATATTGGCAATCATTCCTAAATCTGGACTTAGCTTAGAGACAATTCTAGTATTTGATTCCCACAAATCTTGTGCTGGAGCAGATTTTTCGAAAGCAAATGGATTTCTATTTGCTAAAAATCCAATTGCGGCATCTTGAGTGGTTGGTAATTTTCTGTATACAAAACCAGTGCTAAAAGCAAATTTTGCATCTTCCACCATATCATTATTCCATTCATACATCCATGTGGCTGGAGTTGGATCGTAAGTAATTAACAGTTCACCACCAACTGTTTCTCTATTTCCTCTAACAATAAAAGGATCTTGTAAAATATTTCTCAATCTTCCAGGTGCATCAACACCATTTGGCATAGCTTCAAGTAAAGGTTTTTGCCATAAAAAGTTTGGAGCAATTTGCAATTTTGAATTTACATTATAAGTAAAACCTGCCAAAACATTCATCTGGTTTCCGCTTCCTGTATCTTTTAATCTCCAACCCGTAAAAGTTTGTGTATTATCTGCACCACCATTGGCAACTAGACCTTGAATAGCTCCTTGAGTGTAGGCGTTAAATCTACCTTTAGAAAAAGTAAACTTTGCTTTACCTCCCCAATTATCCATATTATTGACTTTATCAACTTTTACAATATCTCCATCCATCATTTGAAATTCTCTACCATTTAATGGTTGTCCACCCCAAATACCACCAGCTTCAATACCAAAAGCACCTAATTTTGTTTTAATATGTACAGTTGCTCTACGTGTTTTTGGTAGAGGTATTGCTATAGATGTTAATGCAGCAGAAGCATTAGAAATATCTTCATGATACACAGCTGTAACATCAAATTTTCCGAGTTTTTTACTATATTTAAATAAGTAAGCTGGATTTGCACCCCACCATAATTGCGGACCAAAAGCTGCTTTTAATCCATTCAAACTTCTTTTACCATCAACCTCAAAACCTAAAGTTTCTCCATTATAAAGATCTAAATTTGGACCATAATTAGCTTCAGAATATAATGCAAAGAAATCGCCTTCATAACCCCAATGATAATGACCGGTTCTATAAAATCCTCTTACTTCAAAATCTTTTGCATTCCATTTATAAGAAGCATTGTAGACTTGAACTCTGTTGATGTCATTCATTTCAATAGTTCCGTCTTTTGCAAGAACTTGTTTCGTTCTTCCTCTATTTTCGTAAAAAATTTCATTGATTGGATTTTCAGCAACACGTCCTAATATATTTACATTTACGTTTGCAATCATATTGGCAGATGGTTTTCCTTCTACACCAATAAAATATGACTCCATGTGATCAAAACCTAATTCATTTGGATAGTTTGTGGTAGCAGGATCATCAGTATCTGGTGTTGTAATTAAACTACCACCTGTATTAAATGTAGTAAACTCTGCTCTTAAATTACTAATTTTCAATATATCACTATCATTACTTGCTAAAGCCGCTTTATCACCTCTTGCACGCAAGGCTGCATCTATGATTTGAAACTTATTAAAATGGTTATTCATAGAAGCTAATGTTGACCCTTTTGCATACGGATCAAATTGATGGATATCTTTTAATACATAATAGGCTGCACGTGGATATAATTGATACAATCCTTTTTCATTAGTTGGCCCTTTTGCGCAGATTCCAAACCATTCTTCGTTCATGTTGTTTTCACCTTCTGTAAAATCTTTTTGATAACCACCATTAGACCAAGACGCATTATTATCGTGTGCATCTAAATTTTTGGTTTGCCCATATTTCCACCAACCATCACTAAATTGAAATGTAAAACCTCCTAAAGAGTTTCCAGCTTTACCCATTCCATCAGCATTTTCATATATTTCTTTCCAGTTACCTTTAAGGTAAAAAGCTTGTGAATTTTGATCTTCTTGGTTTGTAACAACATTAAAGGCATCTGAACCAAATTCTGTAAATAATACGGGTTTACCATATTCTTTTTTTACACGTTCGAATATGTCTCCAAACGAAACACCTCTGTAAACATTAGTTCCAAAAATATCAATGTCTTTACACTCATCGGCTACAATATCAAGAAAAAGTAAATCTCCATTACAAATTGCAACAGGATGTGAAGCATCAATAGATTTCATTGCTAAGGCAGCTTCATTAAATAATTTATACATGGTACGAGCACGACCTGTGGATTTTCTGTCTTTTAAAGGAATATTTTCTGTTTCTGCTCCATCCCAAAACAGACCATAATTATTTTCGTTTCCTAATAAGAATAAAAGTAAGCCTTTAGTATCTTTATATTCTGAAGTCATTTGTTTGACTTCGCTAAGCAATAAATCTCTAGTTTTAGCATCTGAATATTCTGTGTTTGGTAACCAAGTACCATTAATTGTCAGACCATAACGTCCAAAAGAGTGATTCAGCATAGTGTAAATTCCATAATTTGCATATATATATTCTATCCATTTTTTTGGAATACCCGTGTAAACTCTAATTGTGTTGACTCCCATGTTTTTTAGCAAAGACATTTCTTCTTCTAGGGCTTCTTTAATAATCGAATCGGATTGTTTCCATAAACTATAAGAATAATTTGTTCCTATAGGATAATAATCCCAATTCATACCATTGACCATAAAATCAGAACCGTTGACTTTGAGTTTTAATCCCATAGTGTCTTTATCAACCATAACCCTATCTGATTGCCCATAAAAAAAGGATGAATAACACAAAAAGGTTAGCAAAAAAATAATTTTTTTCATACGAAATACTTAATTTGATTATTAAACAAAAAATTCTAAATTGAAACTATTATGACCAAATTATTGTAATCTTTTTATAATTTTATAAATCGATAAAATAATACCTAGTCCTAAATTTTATAATATTTAATTTATAAATGTAATGGTAAAAAATACATTAAAAATAAATTATACCACAACAAAAAACACACATCACATTTTTTAACAAGTTATTTTATCAATTCTTTAGTAAAAGCGTTTATAAACAATATTTTAATCCATAAATAAAGATATGAATAACGATTAACAAATACTATAAAAAATCGGTTTTGTAGAGGTATTGTATAGGTTTTTTATAATAATTTAAATTGATAATATATACTCTACAAGTCCTTGTTCGTGTGTCAATTCCATTTTTTTACGCAAACGATATCGTTTTATTTCAATACTTCTTACAGATATATTTAATAATGGTGCAATTTCTTTAGAAGAAAGGTTTAATCTAAGATAGGCACATAGTCTTAAATCATTTGGTGTTAAAGAGGGATGCGCATTTTTTACTTTCTTCAGGAAATCTTTATCGGCATTATCAAAAGCTTCTTTAAAAACATTCCAAGTGTTATCATCAGAAATATTTTTGTTAATTGTAGTAATAACTGATTTCAAACTTCTGCTTCCTCCTTCTTCTGATGTCTTTTTTAAATCTTCTTTAATTAATGATAAAAGTTCGTCTTTCTTTATTAAACTCATTGTAGATACTGCTAGTTCTCTGCTTTTACTATCTACATCTAGAGAAAGCTGTTCGTTTCGTATTTTCATTAATTGTTGATTATTTTCTAATTCTTTTATTTCAAGTAAAAGGTTATTCTCTTCAATTAATTTTTCTCTCTGTTTTTGATAGAATTTCTGATAGGATTTATTAATAAAATGAGCTACTACAAATAGTAAAATAATATAAAAAATTAAAGCAAAATTAGTTGCATACCAAGGTTTTAGAATCTTAAATTTATAAATTGCAACATTTTCTGGTGATGTATTTGCTATTTTAGATTTTACTTTAAAAACATAATCACCTGCCGGAAGATTTTTGAAGTTTACTGTTGATTTTGCAGACCATTCACTCCATTGCTCTTGAAAACCTTCTAATAAATAGCGATATTCTGCATTAATATATTTATTATATTCTGGAACTGTATAACTTATTGAAATATTATTTTCATCATATTTAAATCGACCATCAGAAGTTATTGAAGCATTTTTTAAATTTTCGTTCAATTTATTACTATTAACATCTGAAATTGAAACTTTATAATTTTTGAATCCTAAATCATTGATATTTATAGTATAATATCCATCTGCAGTTCCTATCAAATATATTGAGTTTGTTAATTGTGTAATATTTTCAAATCCTAACATTGAGTTTGTCAATGATGAAGGAATGGGAATTGAGTTCTGCTTTAATTCTAAACTAAGTTTACTTAATGTTAAATAATGAATGTAATTTTTTGAAAAAAGCCAAAATTTATTAGAATTATCCACAACCATTTTTCCTGAAGTATATTCATCTTTTTCAAAAACGGCACTTAATACTTTATCTTTTTCGAATTTTTTTGAATCTGAATTTATTTTGAATATTCCTTCTTTATAGGCATAGTAAATATTTGAATTAAACTTTATCAAACCCGCATTTTTTCCTTTTGTTGGATAATTATAGGTTATGATTTTCTCTGCTTTTTGCAAATCTTTGTCTAGTTGTAATCTAAAAACACCTTTGTATTCGTGACTTACATATACATTTAAATCATTATCAATTTCAAAGTATCGTGATGAATAGTTAAATCCAGCAATTTTATTTCTAAAAACCCAATTATTATTTACTTTTTGCAAAACAGAAATGCCGTAATAATTACCTTGCAACAACAAATTTGGATTATTAGGTACTAATTCTAGTTTCCATGTTCCTGATTGTGAGTAGATGCTATTTATAGAATTATTATTTATTATAAATGTCCCAGAATCGTGTCCACACATTAAAACTCCTTGATATTCAAATAATGACCAAACTTGACCTTTGGTTCCATTTATAAATTTGAATTGGTAGTTTGTATTGTAATTTTTGTAAAACAATCCTTGATTAGTTCCTATATACAATTTGTTTTGAAATAAAATCGAGGCATATACAGTTCCTAAAAATCCTGTATCATCAGAAAAACTTTTTACAGGTGATTGAAGATTTATACAATTGATGCCATTATCAAGTCCTATCCACAAATTTTTATCAGCATCTTCAAATAATGAAAGAATGGTATTATTACTTAAACCTGTATTTTGTGTTATATGATAGCTTATTTTTCCTGAATTGGATAATATATAAATCCCATTTGAAACGGTTCCAATTGCAAAACTTCCGTCAGACAATAATTGACTACTATAAATACTACTTGATGCTAATTCAGTATCAACATCTGTAGAAAACTTAGTTAAATTATTATTGATTAATTTAAAAAAGCCATTGTATTGAGTTTGTATTAATAATCCATCATCAATGGCAAAAACATTAACAATTTTGTTTGAAATAATAGCAGGATTATTTGAAACTAATTTACTTTTTCCATTTTCAATTTCATAAAGTCCATCATTATTAACTTGAAAATATATAGCAGAATTTGTAGCAAAAGATTTAATTATTCTATTTTTTGGAGCTATACTATTGAAACGTTTTAATTTTAAATCATAAATATAAATTTTATTTAAGGATTGAAAAATCACCCATTGATCATAATGCATAATATTCCAAAATTGTTCATCATCTAATATTGTTTTTTTTATAGTTTGACTTAATGATGTATATTTTAGTTTTCCATTGGATTGTCTTATCCAGTAGCCAAACTCCATATAACAACCAGTAAATATTTTATTATCAATAACTTTAACAGAACGAATAATGGTTTCATTTGGAGATGGATAGAGTGTCCATACGGTTCCATTAAACTCTAATAAACCATCATTATTAGCAATATAAATGTAATTGTTTTTATCTTGAGATATCATCCAATTTTGATTCCCTGCACCATAAGTCGAAGCACTATAATTTACTATTGGAGGCAATTCTTGTCCTAAACCAAAAATTGTAAAGAACAAAAAAAAACTAAAAACATTAAATTTTAAAAAATTTATTTTCATTTAATAAGAGGTTGCATTTATTAGTTAAATATATAGAAAAATAAATTTATGTTTTACATTTTTATTGATAATATAATTGAAAACACTAACTCAAATCTATTTTTTGATATAAATAATTGAAAAAAAAGGCTGTCTTTTCAGACAGCCTTTTTTTCAATAAAAAATAAACTATTTTTTGATTATTCTTGCAGTAGAAACAATTCCATTAATTGTTGCTTTAACCATATAAACACCAACTTGAAGATCAGAAATATCTAAAGTAACTTGTTGATTGTTTGTGTTTTTAGTAATAACTTCTTGACCTAATAAATTGTAAACCGATACTTTTTCTACAGAAGCCAACGCATCTATTGTAAATCTAGTAGTAGCTGGATTTGGATACATTTTAATATTAGCAGCTTCAAAACTTGAAGTAGCCAATGTATTTTTATGTAAATAAATATTATCATACCATACACTATTGACCATTGCAGTTGTAATTCCAATTTGAGCAACATCATTTCGAGCTAAATTGTTTGAGACAACACCTCCTAAAGCTGTTATAGGAACATCTACTGATACCCATTGGTTTGCAACCAACTGAGGAGTTGTTCCGCCATTAATATTAACCTCTAATGCAGAAGTTTCAGAATTTGTTCCATTAAAATTTACTAATTTAACATTGAACACATCTCCTGTTAAATCAGTATCTGTAATATAAAAATCAAAATGTATGTAAGTGAAATCAGTTAAGTTTAATCTGTTTGATTGGAAATCTATACCTTGACAAACTACACCAGAATTTTTTCTCAATGTATTGTTTCCTGCAATTTGAACTAAAGTCGTTGCAGCTCCACCACACCATCCAGCATCAAAATTATCGAAAGCTATTGGAGTATATGCATCGCTGAATATTGATTTGACATCTGCAGCTGGTCTTGCTGGAGGAGTTGGAGCAGCTACTGTTGGAGATATAATACATGGAGGACAAGAACCGCCACAATCAATTCCAGTTTCAGTCCCATCCTGAATTCCATTGCTACAAGTATTTGCAACTTCTGTAACAGAAACATTATCAATAAATACGAATCCTAAAGCAGCACCCATATCGAAAATAACTCTATCTGTTACAGCATCTCCATAATTAATATTGAATTGGTAAGTAAAAGTTTGAGACGTTGCACTTAAAGTTGGAGTTGCAGTTAAAGCGATGTAGGGTGCATTACTTTGACCTAAACCAACTATCATAGTTCTAGAGCCAGTTGCTGAGTCAGTAAATGCATCAAATTTTAATTCATAAGTTAAACCACTTGTTAGTGACACAATTTGACTCAAGTTAACATCATATGGATTGCCTACTCCTGTTATATTGGCTTGATTAACAAAATTCATTCCGCCTAAATCAACAACATTTGCTGCATTGCCATACCAAGGGGCATTGATACCAGTTTGGAAATCACCATTAGTTACAATCTGAGAAAATGTCAGAGTACTTAACATTAATGATAAAAGTAAAGTAATTTTTTTCATAATAATATAATTTTAGTTTAATACAAATATACCAATACTATCTCTAACTTCAAGTTTTGTTTAACTATATAAAAACTATACAACAACATATTTAACTAAATCGATTGAAATATAGCCTTAATAAAGAATTCTAGTGCTATTTAAAGAACTATTTATTATATTTCTATTGTTCTATTTGTATAGGCAATGTTGAGTTAAACTAGTATTTATTGAATTTAATAATATATAAATATACTGATTATTTATGAAAAAAATTACATTTTTGATATAATTATAAGATAATAATTTTATAATTCATTATTAATTTATTTTGAAATAAACTCAAAGATATAAGGTTATATTTTTTTTACCCTTTTTATAATTGATTATCTTTGTACTCATTTCAAATTTACTATGATTCCAATAGATATTTCTACACTCGAACCCAAGAAAAATATTATTATAAAAGGTGCTCAAGTACACAACCTTAAAAACTTAGATGTTGCCATTCCAAGAAACAAATTGGTAGTCATAACTGGTCTTTCTGGTTCTGGAAAATCATCCTTGGCTTTTGATACATTATATGCTGAAGGTCAAAGACGTTATGTAGAAAGTCTATCTTCATATGCAAGACAATTTTTAGGAAGACTTGACAAACCCAAAGTAGAATATATCAAAGGTATTGCTCCGGCAATTGCCATTGAACAAAAAGTAAATACTACCAATGCTAGGTCTACAGTAGGAACATCTACAGAAATATATGATTACCTAAAATTACTTTTTGCTCGTATAGGAAAAACTTACTCTCCTGTTTCTGGTTTAGAAGTCAAAAAAAACACGGTTACTGATGTGGTTAATCAAGTAAAAACTTTAGCAATTGATAGCAAATGGTTGCTTCTATCTCCTATATATCTTGAAGAAGGCCGTAAACTTGAAGATAAACTCAAAGTCTTATTGCAACAAGGATTTTCAAGGATATTAGTTGACAATGAAATGATTCGATTAGATGCAATTGAATCATTAAAAAAACCTAAAGAGATTCTACTTATCATTGATAGAATTGTTGTTCAAGATGATGACGATTTTTATAATCGATTGTCAGATGCAGTACAAACTGCTTTTTTTGAAGGAAAAGGCATTTGCTATTTACAAGAATTAGAAAGCAAAAAAAGATATACTTATAGTTCAAATTTTGAATTAGATGGCATTGATTTCTTAGAACCCAATGTGCATTTGTTTAGTTTTAATAATCCTTATGGTGCTTGTCCCGTTTGTGAAGGTTATGGCAATATTATTGGTATTGATGAAGAGTTAGTAATTCCAAATACTGCTTTATCTGTTTTTGAAAATGCCGTTTATCCTTGGCGTGGTGAAAGTATGGGTTGGTATCGAGATGAATTGGTTAACAAATCTTATAAGTTTGATTTCCCTATCCATAAGCCTTATTTTCAGTTAACTGATGAACAAAAAGAGTTGGTATGGAAAGGCAATAGTTACTTTCAAGGATTGAATGATTTTTTTAAAGAATTAGAAGAAAAAAATTATAAAATTCAGAACAGAGTGATGCTTTCTCGTTATCGTGGCAAGACCAAATGTTATTCTTGTAAAGGAAAAAGATTACGAATAGAAGCATCTTATGTAAAAATAGGAGGCAAAACAGTTTCAGATTTAGTTGATTTACCTATAAAGAAACTTGTTGCTTTTTTTGCAGCTTTACAAATCAATGATTTTGATCAAAAAGTAGCAAAACGACTGCTCATAGAAATTAATAATCGATTGAACTTTCTTGTAGAAGTTGGATTGGATTATCTTACTTTAAACCGTAATTCAGCTTCCCTGTCTGGTGGAGAATCTCAGCGTATTAATTTGGCAACTTCACTTGGAAGTAGTTTGGTTGGTTCGATGTATATATTAGACGAACCAAGTATCGGTTTGCATCCAAAAGATACTGAACGATTGATTAAAGTATTGTTGTCTTTACGCGATTTAGGTAACACCGTTATTGTAGTTGAACACGATGAAGATATTATGAAAGCAGCCGATATGATTATAGATATTGGTCCAGAAGCAGGAACTTTTGGTGGCAATCTTGTTGCTCAAGGTACTTTTGACGAAATTTTGAAATCAACATCATTAACTGCTAAATACTTAAATGGTGATTTGAAAATTGAAGTACCAAGAATTAGAAGAAAATCTTCGACTTACATTGAAATACTTGGAGCAAGAGAAAACAATTTGCAAAATGTAGATGTAAAATTTCCACTAGAAATGTTAACTGTAATAACGGGTGTTTCTGGAAGTGGCAAAAGTACTTTGGTGAAAAAAATTCTTTTTCCAGCAATGCAAAAAAAGATTGAAGGTATCGGTGAAAAAGCGGGTCAATTTACTGAAATGCGTGGCTATTATCATAAAATACAACATATAGAATACGTAGATCAAAACCCAATAGGGAGAAGTTCTCGATCTAATCCTGTTACTTATATCAAAGCCTATGATGATATTCGTGATTTGTATGCCAAAGAAAAATTATCAAAAATTCGAGGTTATCAACCCAAACATTTTTCTTTTAATGTTGATGGTGGTCGTTGCGAAACTTGTAAAGGTGAAGGATCTATCAATGTAGAAATGGTATTTATGGCAGATGTTTCATTGCCTTGTGATACTTGCAATGGGAAACGATTTAAAAAAGAAATTCTCGAAGTTTATTTTGAAAACAAAAATATCGATGATATTCTTACTATGACCATTGATGATGCAGTTGCTTTTTTTACCAATGGAAAACAAACCAAAATTGTGCAAAAATTGCAACCCCTACAAGATGTAGGATTGGGTTACGTGCAACTAGGTCAATCATCTTCTACTCTATCTGGTGGTGAAGCTCAGCGAATTAAATTAGCTTCATTTTTGGTTAAAGGAAGTACTAAAGAAAAAGCATTATTTGTTTTTGATGAACCTACAACAGGTTTACATTTTCATGATATCAAAAAATTACTGACTTCATTTGATGCATTATTAGACAAAGGACATTCGATTATAGTGATTGAACATAATCTAGATTTGATAAAATGTGCCGATTACATTATAGATTTAGGTCCAGAAGGTGGAGAAAACGGCGGTCAAATTCTAGCATTTGGAACACCTGAAGAAATTATTAAAAACAAAAAATCTATTACAGGAAAATACTTAAAAGAGAAACTTTAAGTTATGGTTGTTTTTCTTCTCCTTCATCAAAAAAGAGATTGAAAATAAATATTTTTACATATCTCGTTTCATTGCTTTCAAACGAATAAGTAAACTGTTTCTTTTTTGGATCTAATACTAGTTTTCCTCTAGCATTTTTTGAGCGCATAATCCAAGTAGAAACTCCTTCATCAACAGTATAGGAAATTATAGATCCGTGATATAAACGCGCTTTTCCATCGTCATTAAGGCTTATTACTATATAACCATTGTTTTTTGAACCTATTTCTCGAATATCAATTATTGAATTTTCAAATTCGGTATCTTTTAGATCATAGGCATCTTTTTCTTGATTCCAAACATAAAACAATCGGTTATCCGAAAAGAATCTTCTTTGCTCATTGACTCTATCTGGAGCTGTTTGAGCCAAGAGAATTGTACTGAAAAGCATAAAAAAGAAAAGTAATATTTTTTTCATAACGCCATTTTAATTTTCCAAAAATATAAAAAATGAGTTTAAAACAAATACATTCAACAAAAAGAGTTGATTAATAAAATAATAATAAATACAACTAATTGATTTTTAGTATATTGAATATTATTTAAATTTATTTCATAAAAAAGTATCATCTATTTAATATTTTGGCACGTTAGTTGAAAATACTTTAACATAACGTCGAAATAAGTTCGATAATAAAAATTAAATAGTATTGATTATGAAAAAAATTACCCTTTTAGTAGCTAGCATTTTACTGGTAGGAAGTGTAGCGAAAGCATCAGAAATAATCAATTTTTCTGGTGAAGCAATAACAAGTCGTTTTAGTATTGAAGAACCAATTGAGTTTGTAGAAAGAGGAGTTACCTTTTATGTTTTTCCAAATGGTGAATTTGATTTTAATATCGCACAAAGTACTAATTCAGATATTTTGTATCGAAACGGAAGAAGAAATTATAACCAAACTTATGGTGTCCCATCAAACGGAGGTTTAAAAATAGAGCACGATGCTATGGGAAGAGTTCGTAGAATTGGTAACGTATTTATCAACTATGATTTTGATAATAGAATTAAGAGAATTGGTAGTGTTTATATGTCATACAATCGTTTTGCCTTATCTCAAATTGGTGGATTGAGAATTATGTACAACCGTAGAGGAGAAATTGTAGATATGTTTGGTAGTGTTAAAGGATATTATAACAACTATCAGTATACTAACAACAATTGCAATTATGATTATAATACAGATACAGAATCTCAAAACAATGATGATATTTTTTACAGAAAAAATGACAACAAAGTAAAAAAAGAAGACAAAAAATAATAAGTGGTCAAAATAGTTAGTTAGTTTGTAAAGTCCCGTTGGTGTTATGCTAACGGGATTTTTTACTTTCTCAATTTTAGAATTAAAGTATCAAAAACTTGATTGATTTCATTAGATATTTTTAAATTATAATTTAAAAAAAAATACAAAACCGTTATCATTGTTGATTTTAAAATAATATTAATAATGGGATGAAACGAAAAATCCCAAAAGTAAAACCCTAGAAAAACTGCTGATATAATTGCAAACGATTTTAACGTATTATTAGTAAATGGATACAAATTCATTTTTTTTACTACAAATAATAATTTGATAGTATTGTATATAATTACAGATATCAGCGTAGCTAGTGCTGCACCGACAATTCCGTACAAGGGAATAAAAATCATATTGAGACCAATCATTAAAAAAACTAGCAATAATCCAAAAAACAATACTGATTTATAATACTGAGTATTAAGAATAATAGCATTATTATTTCCTAAAATAACATCATAAAATTTCGATAATCCTATTAAGAAAACCACTAAAATTCCACCACTGTATTCGTTCGGAATTAATAAATACACTTGTTTGATATTCAAAAAAATACCCAACATTACTAATCCTCCAAAAACCTGAAGATTGATGGCGCTTTTTTTATACAAATCATTTAATTCATCGTGTTTATTTTCGCTCATTAATTTTGCTGTAATCGGATAAATAATTTGAAGCATTGCTCGGCTTGGCACAGCAATGACAGTTGCAATAAATATTGCTACAGAATATAAAGCGTTACTACTAATTTTCTCATAAGCTGGAATCATTACTTTATCAAAATCCATTAATAAAACAGCTACACTTCCTGATAGTATTATGAAGAATGAATATCCAAAAATTTCTTTTACATTATGAGGAAAACTGAACGATAATTTTGGAGTTTTGACATACATTGCATATCCTTTCATTGCAATAAGTTGTAAAAAATAGGCTCCAAAAAGAGCATAAATAAAGGTGTCTTTTGATATCCAATCCCAATGCACTGCAAACAATAGGAAAAAAATAACGACACGAACCAAAACTTCGCTTATAAAATTTCCAAAAACCGATTGCATATGCACTTTAACCCAGGCGTAGAAAATTTCAAAATAGCCCATACAAATTCCTATTAAAGGAATTATCCATAAATAGGGTTTAACTTCTGGGTTACGTTGTAAAATAAAAAAAGCAATTTGATCGTAAAAAAAATAAGTTAAGAATGTTACAGGAATGATTAAAAACAAAGGCATTACGAGCATAAAGCTCATAAATTTTTCTCTTTCTTGTTCTGATTTGCATTTAGAATAAAACCGAATCAAGGTGTTGTGTACTCCAAAAGCCATCAATGGCATCATAATATTGGAAGCCGATAAAAGGAAAGCCACCATACCGTAATAGTTTTTTCCTAAAAAGTTGGTATATAAAAAAAGAGCGTTTATAGCACCAATGCCAAAACCAAAATAGGTAATGATTGTGTTTTTTATAGACTGATTAATTACGATTCCCATTTATTCTAGTTGTTTAAAATCAAATGAGATAACGTTTCGGTCAGATTTTTTCTAGAATATTTTTCAATACCAGTTGGATTTGATTTTAAGTTTCCTGTTTTGTATTTTTCGAAATAATCTAGAATTGTTTTTTTAAGACTTTCTTTTTGGGTATAATCAAAAAAGAATCCGGAGTTGGTTTCTTTAATAATTTCGGCAAAGTCTGAATTTGCAGGACCAATCGCTACAATTGGTCTTTCAGAAATGATATATTCGAATAATTTACCCGGAATAATACTTGTTGTTTCTAATGAATTGATTTCGATAAGCAACAACACTTGCGACTTTTGCTGTTGTATAATTGCTTCTTGATGTGATACATAACCCATATAATTCAAATAAGCATCTAAATTATAATTATGTATGGTATCAAGAATTTCTTGACTTACTGTACCAATTAATTTTAATTCAAATTGTGCTGCAAATTCAGGAATTTCGTGAATTAATTCTGATAAAACTTCCCATAATATTCTTGGGTTTCTTTTTGAAAGCAATGACCCAATATGTGCTATAGAAAATTTCGCATCTAAAGGTTGTTTTTCTACATTTTCAAAATCATACCCATTGGTTATGACTACAATAGGTTTATCGGTTAAGGATTCAAACTCCATTTTGGTATTTTTACTTGTAACAATAATAGTATCAGCTGTATTGAGAACTTCTTCTTCAAGATCCATATGTTTGTTTGCCGAAGAATCGGTTAGTTTTAGTGCTTTATGATACCCAATTGAGGTCCAAGGATCACGAAAATCTGCTATCCATTTTATATTTAATTTGTTTTTTAGATTCAAGCCAATCAAATGCAAACTATGTGGTGGACCAGTTGTAATAATCGTATCAATTTGATTTTCTTTGATGTATTTTTCTAAAAACCTTGTGGAAGGTTTTACCCAAAAAACTCTAGCATCGGGAATGAATAAATTTCCTCTTATCCATAAAAATATTTTGTCTAATGTTGATTGTTTCTTCTTGTTTGGAATAATTCCAGAACTTATTTGTTTGGTTTTATTTTTAGAAAAAAGGGAAGCAAAACCATAAGGTTCAAAAATATTCTTTCTGATTATAAAGGCTTTCGGAGAAATTTCTTTTATTAAATTTTCATCAATAATTGGGTAAGTAGGATTTTTTGGAATATACACATATGGCTGAATATTAAAATCTGGTAAATACTTCACAAATTTTAACCATCGTTGTACACCTGGACCACCAGCTGGAGGCCAATAATAAGTAAGGATGAGTACTTTTTTGGGTTCTGTTTTCAAATCTAAGTATTAGATTTTTTATTAATTTTTTTTGCTGTTTTTAAAAGATAGGAAAGTTCAATAATAGCCATCAATTTTTCAAAACGTTGTTGCGGCGACATTTTTCTAATCTCTCTAATGTGTCTTCTTCCATTATAGATGATGGAGCATGATTTAATGTGTTTTTTTTCATTTTTTTAAACTTTATATTTTTCAATCAAACCATTAATAAAATTATCAAATTTTATTTGATTCTAAAATTTTAAAGGTATTATTTATTATTATTATTGTGAATTTCATTTTCAAACCATTTTTTTCTGCGTTCGTAATATAATCCTCCTACTATAAAAAGTAACATTCCAATAGAACTACATAATGCAATTGTGCTTCCGGTTTTGACCACTTTAGGTTCAAATTTGAATTCAATTGTATGTTTTCCAGCAGGAATTTGTAAACCTCTTAGTGTATAATCAACTCTTACTATTGGAGCTGATTTTCCATCTATAAAAGCATTCCAACCATCAGCATAATACATTTCAGAAAAAACTGCAAATCCGTTTTGTGAAT
>JAYTNO010000114.1:0-4335 GCA_043748275.1 Flavobacterium sp.
AACAAATTGGTTGATATGATGTATCAAAAATTTGTTGACCAACAATTGACCGACTATTATACTGCTAATTTAGAAAGCGAATTTCCTGATTTTGCTGCCGTAATGGAAGAATATCGTGATGGTTTGTTGTTGTTTGATTTAATGGAAAAAGAAATTTGGGATCGTTCTAAAACTGATACGCTTGGTTTGAAAGCATTTTATGATGCTAAAAAAGATGCGTACCAATGGAAAAACAGATTTGATGTGACGATTGCCTCTTCTACCGATATGGATGTGATTAAAAAAGCTCAGAAAATGTTCAAGCAAAAAATGACTCCTGAGCAAATCAAAGAGAAATTAAACACCAAAGAAAAAGTTCAGGTAATGACCAACTCTGGTGTGTTTGAAGAAGGAAATGATGCCTTGCCTAAAAATTTAAAAATGCAAACCGGTATCTCTGATATTACCAAAGAAGGGGAATATTATTTTGTCACCCTTGTCAATAAAACACTTCCTGCTGGTCCGAAAACACTAGAGGAATGCAAAGGAAAAGTCATCAATGATTATCAACAATATTTAGAACAAAATTGGGTGAACGATTTGAAAAAAGAATTTACCGTAAAAGTAAACCAAGATGTTTTTGATCGTGTAAAAACACAACTGAAAAAATAATAATGCGAAGTCTCTTTGGTATATTACTCTTAATTGTCTTTTTTACTTCTTGTAAGTACTTTAAACCTGAAGCAAAACCACAAGCAGTAGCAAGAGTCAACGATGTGTACTTGTACAAAGAAGATTTAAAAGATTTGGTTCCGAAAGGCACATCTAAAAACGATAGTATAGCGATAGTAAGAAATTATATCGATCGTTGGGCTTCTCAAATATTACTGATTAAAGTAGCAGAAGTCAATTTGAATGCTGATAAAAAAGCAGAATTTGAAGAATTAATCAAGCAGTATAAAATAGATTTATATACCAAAGCGTATCTAGAAGAAGTGGTCAAACAATCGGTTGATACTGTTGTCTCGGCAGATGAGTTAAAAAAATATTACGACGAGAATAAAGAGAATTTTAGAACCAATGGTACCTTAGTCCGGTTGCGGTACATTAATTTGCTCAAAGACAATCCGAAATATGAAACGATAAAAAGTAAGTTTTTTGATTATCGAAAATCGGATAAAGCGTTTTGGGAAACCTATGCTTTGCAGTTCAAAAGTTTTGCTATGAATGATTCGGTTTGGGTAGAGATGAATCAGATTTATGCCAAATTGCCGTTTATAAATCCAGACAACAGAGACGAATTTATGGTTCCGGGTAAAACCATTCAACGCCAAGATTCGTTAGATGTGTATTTAGTAAAAATAAGTAATGTAATCGATAAAAATCAAATTGCTCCTTTTGAGTATTTGAAAACGACTTTGAAAGAAGTGCTATTGAACAAAAGAAAATTAGAATTAATAAAGAAATTTGAAAAGGAAATCACAGATGATGCCATTAAAGATGAAAAATATGAAGTTTATAAATAAGAGAATGGTGTTTGCAATTTGTCTTTTTGTTATGGCAATAAGTGCGACTGATGCACAAGAAATAATAAAAGATACGGTAAAACCAAAAGCAGTCAAAGTATCTTCGAATAAACGTCAAAAAATAGATGGTGTTATAGCAACTGTTGGAGATTATAACATTTTAGATTCTGATATTGACAAGTCCTTTTTAGAAATGACCAGTCAAGGTAACTCGGTAAAAGACATTACGCGTTGCCAGATGTTAGGCAAGTTGTTGGAAGATAAATTATATGCGCATCAAGCCGTTCAAGACAGTATCATTGTTACCGATGAAGAGGTAAAAGGAAAAATGGAAGAACAACTGAATTATATGGTCGAACAATTGGGTTCGATGGATAAAGTGGTTAAATATTTCAAGAAAAGTAACGAAGAGGATTTTAGAACCGATCTTTTTGAAATTATCAAAATGAATAAATTATCTGCCGATATGCAGAAAAAAATCATTGATAAAGAAGAAATTACTCCAGAAGAAGTACGTAACTTTTTTAAGAAAATTCCAACCACTGAATTGCCAACTTTTGGAGCAGAAATGGAAGTAGCCCAGATTGTTGTGATTCCGAAAGCCTCACAAGAAGAAAAACAAAAAGTGATTGACAAGCTCAAAGAGTTTAAAAAAGAAGTGCAAGAAGGCGCTAGTTTTTCTACCAAAGCCGTATTGTATTCTAAAGATCCAGGCTCAAGTACTAATGGAGGTTATTACAAAATGAATAAAAAAACCCCTTTTGTAAAAGAGTTTAAAGATGTGGCTTTTAGCTTGGCAGAAGGCGAAATATCAGAACCTTTTGAAACTAGTTTTGGATTTCATATTATTTATGTTGAAAAAATACGTGGTCAAGATATAGATTTGAGACATATCTTATTGATTCCAAACATTACCGATCAGGCTTTGAAAGATGCTAAAGAAAAAATAGCAACTATCAAGAAAAAAATAGAAGACAAATCAATCACATTTGCTGATGCAGCTAGAGCAGAATCGGATGAAAAAGAAACCAAAACCAATGGTGGTGTCTTGGTAAATCCGAAAACACAAGATACTCATTTTGAGTTGACCAAAATGGACCCAACTTTATATGCTCAAGTTTCTAATTTAAAAGAAGGAGAAGTTTCGTTACCCTTAATTGATACTGATCAATCGGGTGGAAAAAAATACAAATTGGTAATGGTAACCAACCGTATCGATGAGCATACCGCCGATTATGCCAAAGATTATATCAAGATAAAAGAATTGGCTTTGAAAGAAAAGCAAATCAATGCCATTGCAAAATGGAGCGAAGAAAAAATAAAAGAAACCTACATTAAAATTAATGGTGAATATCGCGATTGTGCCTTTACCAATAATTGGATGAAGAAATAATTTTCAGGCAACTGTTTTTAGCTAACAAATTCTAAATAAAAAAAATGTCCGACGTCACCGCAATTCAAAACTTAGTTCAAAAAAGAACCGAATTAAAAAAAGAAATATCTAAAATAATTGTAGGTCAAGAAGAAGTTGTTGATCAGATTTTATTGAGTATTTTTTCTGGAGGACATGCGCTTTTAGTAGGTGTACCTGGACTAGCCAAAACCTTAATGGTCAATACTATTGCTCAAGCATTAGGATTGGATTTCAAACGCATTCAGTTTACACCTGATTTGATGCCGTCTGATATTTTAGGAAGCGAAATTCTAGACGAAAATCGTCAGTTTAAGTTTATCAAAGGACCTATTTTTTCTAATATTATTTTGGCTGACGAGATCAATAGAACACCACCCAAAACACAAGCTGCTTTGCTAGAAGCGATGCAAGAACGTGCTGTAACAATTGCAGGACATAATTATAAATTATCCTTACCGTATTTTGTTTTAGCCACACAAAATCCAATTGAGCAAGAAGGAACCTATCCTTTACCTGAAGCACAATTGGACCGTTTTATGTTTTCTATAAAACTAGATTACCCTTCCTTTGCCGAAGAAGTACAAGTAGTAAAAAGTACCACTACCGATAGTACTGTAAAAGTAAATCCGTTGTTTACCGCTCAAGAAATTATCGATTTTCAACAATTGATTCGTCGTGTGCCCGTGGCTGATAATGTGATTGAATATGCCGTAACTTTAGTGAGCAAAACTCGTCCAGATAATCCTTTGTCGAATGATTTCATAAAAAATTATATCGATTGGGGTGCAGGACCAAGAGCTTCGCAAAACTTAATTTTAGCTGCCAAAGCCAATGCAGCCTTTAACGGAAAATTCTCTCCCGATATAGAAGATGTAAAAGCAGTAGCAACCGGGATTTTAAGACATCGAGTGGTGAAAAATTACAAAGCCGATGCCGAAGGAATTACCATTGAAAAAATTATTGCTTCTTTGGTTTAATTTTTTTGCTTTTTTAAAATCACATCCAACTCCGCATCATAAAAAAACAAAAACATACTTCCCATCATATCTTGTGGTATAGCTGTGGTATTGTTGACTTCTAAAACCAACTCGTACTCGTGATTGGCATAGAGCCAAATGCCAGTTTCTGAACAGTATTGTTCGATATCAGACAAGCCTATTTTGTCTTTATGATTGGTCATATGGCTTGTGAAAATAACTTTTTTACTTGTTTTATCTACAATTGATAGCGCGTTTGCAAACGGATGCACATGAATTGCAGCTGCCTGCAATCTGAGACTGTCTTTGATTTGCAATTGGGAATTGATATCACTACGATACGTTTTTTTTCCGATAGGAATTACCCAATGACCCGAAAGCATATTGCCTTTGCCATCCTCATAACTATGATTCTTGGTTTCTACCGGAATGCATTGAT
>JAYTNO010000115.1:0-11233 GCA_043748275.1 Flavobacterium sp.
CGATTGACCATTCAAAATTCTGAAAAAGGAAATGATATTTTTTCAGATGATTTTTTTGCTCAAGGCGGATTATCAGCTTTTGCAAACAATAGAGTTAATTTTACCAATTTAAGTGCGAATGTTTATTATCAGTTCCATAAAAATTTTGGAATTAGCACGCTAGTAACGCAAACTTTAGATGGAAGAAATGTTCGAAAAGAAAAGGGGTTTAGCATCGGATTAGTTTACACCAATAAATAAAATGAGTAGTATAAAAGTAATTATTCCGGCTTACAATGAAGAAAAAGCCATTGCTAATGTAATTGCTGAAATTCCAAATAGTGTTGATGAAATAATTGTTATCAGTAATAATTCGACAGATAAAACCGAACAAGTTGCCAAAAAAGCTGGAGCAACTGTACTTTCTGAAACTAAAAAAGGATATGGATATGCTTGCTTAAAAGGAATGGAATATATTTCTGAACTAGAAATAAAACCAGATATTATTGTTTTTCTCGATGGTGATTATTCTGATTATCCCGAGGAGTTAATAAAATTAATTGATCCTATTCGAAACCAAAATATCGATTTTGTTATTGGAGCAAGAGTTTCAAATTTACGCGAAAGTGGTTCGATGACACCACAACAAGTGTTCGGAAACTGGTTGGCAACATTTTTAATGAAAGTATTTTTTAAAGCAAAATTTACCGATTTAGGTCCGTTTCGAGCTATAAAATATGATAAACTACTACAACTCCAAATGGAAGACAAAACGTATGGTTGGACAGTAGAAATGCAATTGAAAGTACTCAAACAAAAAATGAGTTATGTTGAAATTCCGGTTCGTTATAAAAACCGAATTGGTGTTTCAAAAGTATCTGGAACTTTAAAAGGAACCATTATGGCTGGTATAAAAATTATTGGTTGGATTGTAAAATATACGTTTAAAAAATAAAAATGATTTTAGTTCTCTCTTATATAGTTCTCTTGGTGTACAGCATTGCTATTCTATTGATCTTTTTCTATAGTCTGGCGCAGTTTAACTTGCTTTTAAATTACCTAAACAGTAAAAAAAATACTAGAACTATTGATAAGTTTGATTTTACAATTGCTAATGAAATTCCGATAGTTACTATCCAATTGCCTATTTATAATGAGAAATATGTAATAGAACGATTATTAGAAAACATTGTACAATTAGAATATCCAAAAGATAAACTCGAAATTCAAGTTTTAGACGATAGTACAGATGACAGTGTAGTATTGACTAGAAATTTAGTTGCCAAATATGTAAATCAAGGTATTGACATCAAACACATTACCAGACAAATTAGAACCGGATTTAAAGCAGGCGCATTAAAAGATGGTTTGGAAACTGCCAAAGGAGAATTTATTGCTATTTTTGACGCCGATTTTATGCCAAAACCTGATTGGTTACTCCAAACGATACCAAATTTTAAAAGCTCAGAAGTAGGCGTAGTGCAAACACGTTGGGCACATTTAAATCGAAACTATTCAATCTTAACCAAAATTCAAGCTTTTGCACTCGATGCTCATTTTACGTTAGAGCAAACCGGTCGAAACTCCAAACAACATTACATCAATTTTAATGGAACTGCCGGAGTTTGGCGGAAATCGTGTATTATCGATGCTGGAAATTGGGAAAGTGATACGCTAACAGAAGATTTAGATTTGAGTTATAGGGCGCAACTCAAAAACTGGAAATTCATCTATTTAGAAAATGTTGAAACTCCGGCAGAATTACCTGCAATCATAAGTGCAGCACGTTCACAACAATTTAGATGGAATAAAGGTGGAGCAGAAAATTTTGTGAAAATGGCTTCAAAAGTGATTGCTTCAAATACCATTTCTACAAAAACAAAGTTTCACGGATTGCTGCATTTACTCAATAGTTCTATGTTTTTGTGTATTTTTATAATGGCAGTTTTGAGCGTTCCGATGCTATTTGTAAAGAACTATTTTAGTCACATTGGTTGGTATTTTGACATTATGATTTTCTTTATTGTTACTTCAATAATTTTCTTTATTTGTTATTGGTTTACCTATAAAAATATCCAAGGTGGTGGTTTTAAGAATTTTATTAAATACATCAGTATGTTTTTTACTTTTTACGCTATTGCAATGGGATTTTCATTTCAAAATTCGATTGCTGTCTTGGAAGGATTTTTAGGCAAAAAAAGTGAGTTTATAAGAACACCAAAATTTAATATTGAAACATTAAAAGAAAAATGGAAAGAGAATATTTATATTTCTAAAACCATTTCTAAGAACACCATTATCGAGGGTTTACTCGTTTTGTATTTCCTTTTTGGTTTGTATACTGGCTTTAAATTGAACGATTTTGCTTTATTTCCTTTACATTTAATGTTGCTTTTTGGCTTTAGTTATGTTTTTGTAAAATCACTTAAAGTAAAATAATTTGGAGGCTTTTTTTGCTAAATATCAAGTTTATATTGCTACAATACTTAGCCTATTTGCCTATGTGTTCTTGGGCTATTTTTTTGAAAGAGAACAATTTTACTTATTAATATTTGCCTATTCACTAGCGTTTTTAGGAATTATCATGTTGTTGCAAACGCAAGAATATGAAAAGACTTTCTTCAAGATTGGCATTTTATATCGCATTTTATTTTTATTTTCTACTCCAACTTTATCACAAGACTTTTACCGATTTATTTGGGATGGACATACTGTTTTATCAGGAATTAATCCGTATCAATACAAGCCAGAAGTTATCATAAATACGATTGTTTCTTTTCCAAACGCTGAATATTTGTATGATAAAATGGGAAGTTTAAGTGCTTCTCATTTTTCAAATTATCCTCCAATTAATCAGTTATTCTTTGTTATTTCTGCCTTTATAGGCGCGAAATCGATACTTGTTTCTACGATAGTTTTACGACTATTTATAATATTTGCTGACATTGGAATTTATTATTACGGTAGAAAAATACTCACTCATTTCAACAAAAACACCGAAAACATTTTCTGGTATTTTTTAAATCCGTTAGTAATTTTAGAACTCACAGGAAATCTTCATTTTGAAGGCGTAATGTTGTTTTTTTTTGTTTTTGGTTTGTATCAGTTACTAGCTAAAAAATGGATTATTGCGGCTATTTTTATTGCTATATCTATAGCTGTAAAATTGCTGCCTTTATTACTTTTACCATTATTTTTGAAGTATTTAGGATTTAAAAAAAGCGTGTTATTTTATAGTTTGATTATCGGTTTGAATGTGCTTTTTTTTCTGCCTTTTTTAAATGCAACACTTGTCAACAATTATGTAGAAACCATTTCGCTTTGGTTTACTAATTTTGAATTCAATGCAAGTATTTATTATTTGGTTCGAGAAGTTGGCTTTTATGTAAAAGGATACAATATAATACATACAGTAGGAAAAATTACACCTATAATTACAATTGCAATTGTTTTATTTTTTGCTCTGGTAAAGAAAAATAAATCCGTTGAAGCTATAGCAACCAATGCACTAATGATTATTACATTGTATTTATTTATTTCTACAACGGTGCATCCTTGGTATGTAATTAATTTAGTTTTGTTGAGTGTGTTTACAAATTACAAGTTTCCAATAGTTTGGAGTTTTGTAATTATTATGAGTTATTACGCGTACAGTGTTTTTCCTTTCAAAGAAAATGTGATGTTGCTTATTGCTGAATATTCAATTGTATATTTGATTTTTTTCTATGAAATAAGAAAAAATGCTGTACTAAAATGGAATGATGGTAGATAATACAAGTAAAATAAAAACTATCGAAAATTGGGTGTATCAATATGGTGACGCACTTTTTTCTTGGGCAATTTCTAAAACTAAAGATAAAGAACTTTCTGAAGATTTGGTTCAAGATACTTTTATTGCTGCTTTAAAATCATTTGAAAGTTTTGAAAATCGTAGTCAACCCAAAACCTGGTTAATTTCGATACTAAATAATAAAATTATTGATTATTTTAGAAAAGAAAAAACAAGGTCGTTTTTAGTTTCCGAAAAAAATGGTGTAGTTATTTCTGATTTGATGTATAATGAAAATAATTTTTGGATTGATAACGACATCATTCCGTTTTGGGAACAAGAAAATCAGTTGCTCAAAAATGACCAATTTGAAGCTGATGTAATGAATTGTTTTAACGAACTACCCGAAAAGTGGAATTTAGCATTAACCTATAAATATTTTACTTCTAAAAAAGCAGCCGAAATTTGTAAGGAACTAAACATTACTACGACCAATTATTGGCAGATTATTCATCGCTCAAAGCTGTTGCTTAAAAAATGTGTCGAAGCGAAATGGAACGTTTAAAAAAACACTTACCTTTTTTATTATATTCTTGCAAAAGAGTTTCAGAAATTATCTCAAAAGATGATGATGAAATTACATTGAAAGAACAATTAATCTTGTTGTATCACGGAACAATATGTAGAACGTGTCAGCATTATAAAATGCAATCTGCAATTTTAGAAAACACCATTTCTAAATCGTTAATAAAAAAAGAAAACACACTTTCTGAAATTAAGAAAAAGGAAATTATAACCCTTTTAAAAGAATTATACTAAATGTATTTACCAACCATTTCTAATAATAATTCTTTATTAATTGGTTTCGTAATGTAATCTGTGAAACCTAACGTATTAACCTTCTCTTTATCTTCTACCGAAGCGTGTGCTGTTTGAGCTATAATAGGCAGATTAGGTCTAATTATTGTAATCTTTTCAAATGCTTCGTAGCCATCCATAATTGGCATTTTTATATCCATTAACACGATATCGATTGTTGGATTTTCTAGTGCAATATCCACAGCTATTTGACCATTTTCAGCTCTAATTATTTCATAATTGGTTACTTGAAGCATTTTTTTAATAAGTAAAAAATTAATATTATCATCTTCGGCAATCAAGATAGTTTTTTTATCCAGTTGTATTTCAAGTTGTATGTCAGAAACTTTTTGTACATCAAGCTTATTTGTTTTATCGTATTTTAATGGTATTCTAAAGTTAAAAACCGTCCCTTTATTTTGGTTAGAATGAATTGAAATTGTTCCGCCCATCATTTCAACATACGCTTTGGTAATTGCTAATCCAAGACCTAATCCTCCTTTTTCAATTGTTAAGTCACTTTCTACTCGCTTAAATCGATCAAAAATAGTTTTTTGATTCTCTTTACTAATGCCAATTCCAGTATCTTTTATCGAGAATTCTATAAAATCCAATTCTCCTTCTTCAATAATTTCATAACCAAAAGCAACATAACCTTCTTCAGTAAATTTAATAGCATTGTAAACCAAATTGATAATGATTTGCTTCAATTTTACTTCATCAACCTTAACATTATAAAACAAGCGAGCGTTACTTTCAATTATATAGAAATCAATTTTTTTAGATTTTGGAATATCAACTTTTATAGTATTGTAAAGCTCTATTAAACATTTATCTAAATCAATATCGGTATAATTTGGAACGATTTGATTGGTATCAATTTTAGACATTTCTATTAAATCTTCTATTATTGAAACAAGACCAGTTCCACTTTTGTGAATTATAGAAAGATATTCCTTCTTTTCTTCTTCATTAAGATTAGTAGTAAGCATTAAATCGGTAAATCCAATAATAGCATTCATTGGAGTTCTTATTTCGTGCGATAAATTTTCAAGAAATGTAGATTTTAAGCGTTCGCTTTCCTCTGCTTTAATTTTGGCAGTAACTAATTCGTATTTATGATTGTCATTATCCTGAAATAAATTACCAATATAACTAAACTCCCCAGGAATGGCTTTTAATAATTTAATGCATTTTTTACTACCAGTTTCTAAAGCACTAGTAATTAATTTTATAGGATGGAACAGGTTGTTTTTAACAAAGACTAAATAAGCCGTTAAACTAATAAAAATCAAAACTGAAAGCAGCAACAAACTATTTTTAATGCTACTAAAAGACATAATAAATTCGCTTTCATATTGCGCATTTTTAGCTTCAAATAGTTTATGGTAATGCATCAAACTTTCCTCTTGATACAATACACGATAATATAATAAAATTATAATTACAAAAAACAACAAATGTGTTAAAACTATTAAACCAACGGTTTTGTTAAAAGTAGAAGATTTGTGTCTTTTCATAAACATTTATTTAATAAGTATATACGAAAAATGATAATAATTGGATGAAAGTACTATTTTAATAAATACAACAAAAATTATCTGTAATATTGCTAAGTATTTAGGTAAAATAGAGAACACTTACTTGTTTATAATGTCACAAATTTGTGGTTTACAATAGTATATAATGATTGAATACGATAATAAAAAAACTATCGCTGAGATGGTAACTAATAGTAATGCAGTTGTTGTATTATATTATGCAAAATGGTGTATGCCTTGTAAAAGTATTGCGCAATCATTATTAGATTTAAAAATTAATTTTACTGATACAATACAAATTATTACTGTAAATGTTGATGAATTTTCAATAACTGCTTTAGAGCAAAATGTAAAAACTATTCCTACATTACAATATTATAGAAATGGTATGCTTTATCTTAAAGAAAGTGGTTTTAGAACCAAAGATCAATTAACTAGAAATATGAATGCACTTTTAACTGTTGATAGTATTGAAGAATAAAGGTTACTATGCGAAAATTGTTGTAAAAAAGTAAAAGGTGCATTTTTTTAATTTGCACCTCTTTTTATTTTTAATATTTATGTTTGCCAACTTCCCAACCCTTTTCCGAAAGATATTTTTCGCCACTTTCAATGGCACCATCTTCCATTTCTGTTCCCATACTATCATTCCAGCGATTTAAAAACCCAAATAATGCAACTACTCCTAAAATCTCGACGATTTCGCCATCATTCCAATGCAATCGCATTTTATCTGAAATCGTATCATCAATTTCATTTGGAATTAAAGAACTTTTTAATGCAAATTCAAGTGCGACTCGTTCTGCATCTGAAAACGCAGGATGAGTTTCAAAGCTCCAAATATTTTCTAGTTTTTCTTGGTGTGCATCATAACGTTCTGCAGCACGAATAGTATGTGCTTGGCAATATTTGCATCCTGCAGTATTACTAGAGACAAATCCAATTAATCGTTTTAAATCACTAGTAACGTTGCCTTTATTCTCCATAACTGCTTTATTTAAAGCAATAAAAGAATAAGCAATTTCAGGACGATGATACATAGTAATAACACTATTGGGACAAAAGCCAAGAGTTTCTTGATAGAATGCAATTAATTCTTGAAGTTTTTGGTCTTCATTATTTTTAACAGGAGATACAAGAGGTTTTTTCATAGTTATAATTAGTAATAAATTTTTAGACGAGTGAATAAAATAAACTGACAATTACTAAAATAAATGATTAAAAAATGTAACTTCTTAATCAAATGTGAATAATAAAAATGCTAAATAAATTATTTAATAATCTAATCCATTATAAATTTGAATGCCAAATATAACCAACTTTTAACAGAATTAACTGAGCAACTTAATTTCATTGATTTAGAAATTGATGATGTCTTAAAAAGATGTGAAAAAGCAATTGAAATTACGGTTAAATCTATCCAAAAACTTAAAACCTTATTTCTTAAAGAGAAATTAAAAAGTCAGGAACAGGAAATAGATTTTTTTAAGAACATCAAACCCAAGTTTACATCAAAACTTATTTACTATAACATAGTTTACAAAATAGAAACCAAAATTCCTCACGGCGGAGAACGTGTTGTAAAAAAGTATTTAAATAATGAACTGGTAAAACTAAAACGCTACTTCGATAACAACTTAGACTTTTATAAATATTACAGAACTGGAAACAATTATTTAGACTTCAAATATTTTGTTCGTGGTAATTTTGATATAAAACTGACAATAGATAGTTTCTTTTTTGAAGTAGATCATAATTTTTCAACTTCCCACGACTTTAAAGTGGCTAAAATATTGGCTCACGATTTAGTTCAAGTATATTTAGAAGACAGATTATTGGCAATTTCCAACAAAGAACCAAAAGAAAAATCACAACACAATCACAACGCAAAACTCACTTGGACGGCACCAAAAGTTGCATTAATCGAATTGTTGTATGCTTTGCAATCCGAAAAAGTATTTAATAATGGCACTACAGATTTAAAAGAGATAGCCGAATATCTCGAAAATATTTTCAATGTTGATTTAGGACAATACCGAAGAACTTTCCTTGAAATTCGGGTACGAAAGACCGAAAGAACCAAGTTTTTAAATACCTTAAAAGACACTTTAGAGAAAAGAATGAACAATTCCGACGAACCGATTTAAGCTTGGATTTGTTCTATTTTAAATAAAATCGTTCACAACTCTGTTTGCGTTGTGAATTTTATTTAATCAAAACCCACAATTTTGTGCCATAACAATATAAAACCTCACGTTATGGCTATCGAAGTTATTACTCGCGAAGACTTAAACGAATTTCGCACACTCCTACTTTCCGATTTAAACACAATGTTTAATTCAAAACCACAACAGCAAAAACAATGGCTCAAATCTATTGAAGTCAGAAAGCTGTTAAATATTTCTCCAGGAACTTTACAAAACCTACGAGTTAACGGAACAATCACATATACTAAAATCGGCGGTATTCTTTACTATGCTAGTTCCGATTTAGAAAAAGTTCTAGAAACCAACAAAGTTGAAGCAACACCCAATTTATTCAATCGTAAATAACTCAAAGATGAATTATATAAAACATCTAACAGGATTTTTCGAGAAAGTGGCTATTGACAAAACACTCAATCCAACACACGTAAGTTTGTATGTCGCATTGTTCCAATTCTGGAATTGCAATCGGTTCAAAAATCCAATCAGTATTTCTCGTGATGAGGTAATGCGGATAAGCAAAATCAGTTCCAAAGCAACCTATCACAAGTGTTTAAAAAACTTGCATTCTTTGGGTTATATCAACTATGAGCCATCTTACAATCCATTCAAAGGCAGCCACGTTTACCTATTCAATTTTTCAGACGATTTAAAGCCAATTCCCAAAAGTGAAAAAACAACTATACCAAAAAATGAACCTCTTTTTGAACTAGTTGATGAACAAGTAGTGAACAAGCTTTATACAGGTATTGGTACAAGTGATGAGACAGGTACTGAACAAGCTCTAGTATCTTATATAAACAATACAAACATACCAAACATTTCAAACGATTTAAAGTTTGTAAACTTGGACGAGCAAGCAAAAAATTTTCAAATTGATGATAACGTCATTGTGAGGAACGAAGCAATCTCAGAAAAAGAAAAAAGTTCCGCTAAAAAAGAAAAAGAGTTAATGCCAACAATTGAAGAAGTCAAAATCTATTTTCTAAAGCAAAACTTTCCGGAAGTAGAAGCCATTAAGTTTTTCAATTACTTCTCCAGTAACGGTTGGCTAGTTGGTGGCAAAACACCAATGGTAGATTGGCAAGCAGCAGCACAAAATTGGATATTAAATGCACCTAAATTCATTTCAAATGAACAACAATCCAACAGAGCAAAACACCTCAACACAGGCAACGATAAAGACTATTCAGAGCCATTATAGTTATACTGAAGTAATTGTTTGGTTAGAGAAGAAAGGCGTTGAATTATATGGGAATCATTTCAAAATCCATGAAAGTGACTATCCAATAATTTACAAACTAATCGCGTACTTTATGAAAGATGATGCAGCTTGTTTTCAATATGGAATCAACCTCAATAAAGGAATTTTACTTTCTGGTCCAGTCGGATGTGGCAAAACATCGCTAATGAATTTGATGAAATACTTAACACCAACCGAACATAAATTTTTCGTAAAACCTTGTCGAGACATAAGTTTTGAATTTATTCAGGACGGCTACCAAATCATCCACAAATACAGCAAGGGGAAACTATATGAATTCGAACCAAAAACAATATGCTTCGACGATTTAGGAACAGAAAATAACCTAAAATATTACGGAAACGAATGTAATGTAATGGCAGAGATTCTATTAAGCAGATACGATCTATTCATTTCCAAAAAACTACTAACACACATAACCAAAAACCTTTCGGCAAGTGAAATTGAAACCCATTACGGAAACAGAGTTCGCTCAAGATTAAGACAAATGGTAAACCTTATTTCATACGATAAATCAACACCTGACAAGAGATAATAAAGCTTCGCGAACTTTGTGTCTTCTTTGTGCTCTTTGTGGTTAAAAAACTAATAACATGAAAACTATAACCAACTTCTGGAACCATTTCAAAGAAAATAACTTCGTTTTTCTATTATTAAATGAAATCCCAAAAGACGAACTAAAATTACATTTCGACAAACTAATCGAGATACTACATCAATACAATAAAAACCTTGATTTAATCATAAAAAACAAAAGCAAAAATGCCGAACTAATTATTACAGCAAATGGCAATCCCTATCTTTTCAAAGAAGTAGAATTACTAGTTCATCATGCAATAGCTGTAGAACGTTGGAAAATAACTGCATTCCTCCAACCCGAAACCAACCTAATCAAATACGAAAACGGAACCGACAAACCGCTTGAATATTACGGTATCACGCTACGAATAAGCGAAATGTTTTTCATCCCATTAGAGAACCATGAAAAAGAAACCGATTTAGGAATAAAAGTATTACTCAAAAATTACATTGTCCACAAAGACAATCCAAGACTTCGAGAAGCAGTTTACGTTCACATCGAGCATCTTATTGGTGAAAAATCATTTGCCAATGATATTACGTTTATAGAGATTGGTCAGTTTGAAGGAGACGATGAAAACCACATTGAGTTATACAATTTAAAAACCTATATAGATATGGAAATGTAAAATTATGTTTCGGCAATTAATGTTATTTACTGCCAAAACTTAACCAATATCCTATTCGCAAAACACTACACATTCTGTAGTAAATCGCAAATAAAATATTTTAAATTAAACACCTGTATTATAATATGATAAACCTGTAATTGAATAATAAACCAAATAAGTTTAGTATCAAATTTTGTAGTTTATCATCAAACACATATCGCAATATGCAATAACTGTCCCAATTATATAACAAATTTGGGACAAAAAAGCAAATTAACTTTCGGCAATAAAACTATTTTACTGCCAAAACTTAATTTTTAAAATAAAAGCAGTATCTTTCACAAAATTTAAAAGCTAAGGTGACAAAAACGATAGAAAATACAATTCCGAGTTACTTCAAATCTATAAACCAAATTTCTAGAGAAAAA
>JAYTNO010000116.1:0-1553 GCA_043748275.1 Flavobacterium sp.
CGACAAGCGATATATTCAAGAACTTTTAGGGCACAGCAGCAGCAAAACCAACGAAATATATACACACAACTTAGCAGTAAAATAGTAGATGAAATACAAAGTCCACCAGACCAGCTAGTAAACAAGCTAAACAAAAAAGATGATCTTAAAAAAAATTAATAATTGCTTATATATAAAAAAAATAATACTATTTTTGATAAATTTTTGAAATTGCAATCAACATAAAAAAATGTTAAAAACGCAAGAACTTTCGTGTATTTACTAGTTAGTGGCAAGCTTTCAGGACGTGCAGTAGAAATAAGAACCATGAAAAAAAAGACTAAAATTATTATTGGAATTCTCATTATCACATTGGGCGTTTTATTGCTTTATAAATTTGCAGAATCATTTGCTTCAGGAAGTTATCCTTATGCAGAAGTTTATAAAATTGACGCACCAGAAGAGAATGTAATTAATGCCATAAAACAATTTAAAACTTCTCATTCTGAGTTTATAGTTCCTAATGTAACTGTAAAAAAGAGCGGTTCGTTTAATCTATCTGAAAGTGAAGGCAGAAAAGAAAATTCACATTGGTATTTTAACTACTTCTATGATAAAGAAGAAAATCAAATTCTTTTAACTTGGACAAGACCTGCCGAAAATAACAAAACAGATTTAGCGCTTGTGAGCATAAATGAAGGTTTGAATTTAGGAAATTGGAAGGATGTAAATAAAGAGTTTGGAGATTCAGAAAATGAAAAAATTAAAACTAAATTCGAAAGGTTAATATTGTTGCCAATTAAACATTTATTAAAATAAAACCAGCCCATAAAAGCCAGAGTTTCGTTGGGCTTGAAAAGCCAACAATGAATTGCAATCATCGAATATCGAAAAACCATAACATGAGATTTACTCTGGTTGAACGGAACTAGTAAGTTTGTCAACGCTATGGAATTATTGAAGCGTAATTTTTACAAATTTTATGATGAAAACGAGAGCCATAGCCCTGATTGCAGTGGAAATCCTTTTTTGAGAAAACCTATTTTTTTCTTAAATTGGCAGAGCGACCAACGGAAGCTCCTGCCAATTTTTAGAAAAAAAGGTTTTTGAAAAAAAGATTGGAGCGTAAAGCAGGAAATAGCTCCAAAAAAAAAACGAATTATGAGGTTCGTTTCAGATTTTGGATTGGATTGTGTCACAATTTTATTTAATTTTTCATTTGTTTCAAGTCAAATTAATTTGTGAAATCCTCAGGAAATATTTTGTGCGATTTGTGTTTTTTTTGTGTTTATTTGTACTCCAAATAGGAAATCTCGCCAGAATTCCCAACAGATTTTGATGTGATTGTGATTGGGTAGCCAAAACTATTATATTCATATTGATAGCTATAAACAAAAGGAGTTGTGATACCGGGATATAGAAAATCACCTGATAAAATATTTTTTACTGGATTATTGTATAACGACATTAATTCAGCCGTAAAAATCGATTTTACATAACTTTGCTTATCATCGTAGGCGTTATAATTATATACTTCTCCTAGACTAGTTGTTGCTTTTTTTAGATTTCCATCA
>JAYTNO010000117.1:0-1551 GCA_043748275.1 Flavobacterium sp.
GCTTCCGATTAGGTGACTTGAAAACATAGCTTCAGTTTCCATAAAGTTGGTTTTCAAAGAACTTTCCAATCTCAATTCAAACTTCCTGCTCTCAGAATAAATTTTAATCAGACTTTTTTTGAGTGCTTTTTTAATTTTCGGTATCATAAAATAAACTACTTTAAGTGTTACTTTTGCTTTGCAAGTTAGACTTTACTGCCTCTAGATTTTTTTCGTCTCAACAGAATAAAATTTTGTCAAACTATTTATAGTTAAAGTTCTTTTTCACACAAATTGCCTTTATGAGTTAATACTTTTGAAAAAAAAATTAGGCGTAAATTTATTCAAGTTATATTTTCGTTTTTTTCGACTTGAAACAAGTTTTTTCTTTCTAAAACGAAATTCTTCCACAACTGTTTTGATCTCAAAAGTAAATCGCGTTGGAGGAGAAATCATATAGTCAATCTTACGCAAAGAAAAAAAGGATCTCAATTGAAAAAATTCGCTTGTGTTTTTAGATGTAGAAAAGGTGTCATTCCAATCATGAAAGACACAATCCAATTGATAGCCTGACAAAAATCCTCTAAACCCGCAAGAATAACAATTAAACCCACCCTTTTCTGGATGCAAAACTATCAAACTGCTTTCGTTAGACCCTTTTTCTTTTATACGGCCACCACTTAAAATTTTAAGACTATCTAAAAACAAGTTAGACAAATTTTTTATCTTATGAGTTTTGATTATCGGTATTCGAAACCTTAAAGATGCGTTTCGTCGGCTCCTATAAATGTAGTTTGTGCTGTAAATTGACGACCCTGTTACGTTTTCAACAAAATCATCAACTTTAATTTTAGGCTTCATTCTGTATGCGCTGGCATTAAAGCTGTTAACGTTACTTATTTTTACAGGATCTTCATCAACTTGATCTACTTGCTCTTCTTCAGGCATGCTTTTACTTAGTTTTTTTTTCATTTTTATGAATGGAAAAAATGTCTTACTATTATCTAGAATATGATTTATTTTAGAATTTTCGTATCTTTTTCTAAGGTAAGACTTTTCATACAACTTGTGGTTGCTTACTTTTTTATCAAGAATATCGCGAAATATTATTTGTTTATATCTAAAGATTTGTTTTAAGATCATAAAAATTTTTAATTCAAAATTATTCTAACTTTGAGACTCATCCTTTTTATTACGGAGGTCAAGGCTTTTTTGGCTATTTCGACTTGGTCTGTAATAACTTCGCAAAAGATAAACCCTGGTTTTATTTTGAAAATCCAATGGTCTACATTACCTTTTCCTTTTCCCATTCTATTTTCAACAGACTTTTGGCTAATTGAAACATTTGGAAACGCGTGAATTACTAAACGCCCTGTTTTTTTTATTTGCTTACCTATGATCTTTTTGATGGTTTCAATCTGTTTTGAGTTTAAACGACAAAACGAAACTGCTTTTAATCCAATAGACCCAAAAGCTAATTGATTCACGTAATTTAAACCGCTTATTGAATTGGGTATTATTCCTTTTTGTTGTTTCTTGAATTTTGACCTTTTTGGAATAAACATAATTTTT
>JAYTNO010000118.1:0-4303 GCA_043748275.1 Flavobacterium sp.
CAAAATACATACTTTCGGTAATTATTCCATTGTTTTTTATAGGAATGGGAGTTTTTCAATCCTATAAATTTTACAAAAAAAATTACACTTAATTTATCGATACCAAACGTATATTCATCGATAGTGATTTACTGATAAACCAAAATGATACTAATAAATATATAGGTTTTAGTATCTTTGACACAGGAAAAATAAAAAATGAAAAACATTATTATTACAGGAACTTCTAGAGGAATTGGTTTTGAGATAGCTCTGCTTTTTGCAAATGCAGGCCACAATGTTTTGGCAATATCCAGAAAAATACCTCAAGAATTTTTAGGCAATTCAAAAATAACATCGCTTTCTGTAGATTTATCAAAAGATGAAGATTTACTTCAAGTTGAAAATTTTATTTCAAAGTCTTGGAGAAAAGTAGATATCTTGATACATAATGCAGGAAGTTTAGTGTTTAAACCTTTTGCCGAAACCTCAACAAAAGATTTTGAAAATGTTTATAAAGTAAATGTTTTTGGTGTTGCCAATTTAACACGAGTTTGCATTCCTTTTTTATCAAAAGGAAGTCATGTAGTAACGATAAGTTCAATGGGTGGCATACAGGGAAGCACTAAATTTGCTGGACTTGCAGCCTATAGTTCGAGTAAAGGTGCAGTTATAACGCTTTCTGAATTATTAGCTGAAGAATATGCAGCACAAGGAATAAGTTTTAATGTTTTGGCACTTGGAGCTGTAAATACTGAAATGCTCAACGAAGCTTTTCCTGATTATCAAGCACCACTTTCTGCAAAAGAAATGGCCGATTATATTTTTGATTTTGCTTTGACCGGAAATAAATATTATAACGGAAAAGTATTGCAAGTTTCATCTAGCACACCATAATATATGATGGAAACTTTGGCAAAATATATTCCAGAACATGCTGTTGTACCTGTTTTTGAACTTATCAAAATAAATGAAGTTCATCTAAAAATAGTAAATGAACGTGTTACGCGACATGGTGATTATAGAAAAGGATTGAGTGGTAAACACGAAATTACTGTTAATGCTAATTTGAATAAATACAAATTCCTAATTACATTAATTCACGAAATATCGCATTTGGTAGCTTTTGAAAAATTTGGGAGAAATATAAAACCACATGGTAACGAGTGGAAATATTCTTTTCAGAGATTGATGATTCCATTTATAAGACCTGAAATTTTTCCGAATCAATTGTTACCATTATTAGCAAGACATTTCAAAAACCCAACCGCTAGTAGTGATTCTGATGCTACTTTAGCATTGGTTTTGAAACAATATGACAAAGAAAATGATAAAAACTATATCTTTGAAATACCTTACGATAGTGTTTTTAGAATTCATAATGGCAAGATTTTTAAAAAAGGAGCATTACGTACTAAAAGATATGAATGTGTAGAAATAAGTTCGGGAAGGATGTATTTATTTAATCCAAATGCCGAAGTAGAATTATTACCTAATTAGAATTTAAAAAAAATACAATGAATAAAAATTATTACGCAATATTAATGGCCGGTGGAGTTGGTTCCCGTTTTTGGCCTGTAAGCACCACTGAATTTCCGAAACAATTTCATGATATGTTGGGTTCTGGAGATACATTGATTCAGAAAACATTTAGTCGATTATCAAAATTGATTCCAGTAGAAAATATTTTGATTTTAACCAATGAAAAATACAATCAAATTGTTCAAGACCAATTACCATTAGTAAAACAAGAACAAGTTTTACTTGAACCTGCCATGCGAAATACAGCACCTTGTATTTTGTATGCTTCATTAAAAATTCAAAAACAAAATCCTGATGCTGTAATGGTTGTTGCACCAAGTGATCACTGGATTGAAGACGAAAATGAATTTTCACGAAATCTGCAGCAATGTTTCGATTTTTGTTCGACAGAAAATGCTTTGATGACATTAGGTATTCATCCAACGTTTCCAAATACAGGTTTTGGGTATATTGAATTTGATAAAATGGATTCAAATCCGATAAAAAAAGTAAGCCAGTTTAGAGAAAAACCGGATTATGAAACAGCAAAATCTTTTCTAGATAGTGGGAATTTTTTATGGAATGGTGGTATTTTTATATGGAGTGTAAAAGCTATTACAAATGCTTTCGAAAAATTTCAACCACAAATGAATGCTTTATTTATGAAAGGTTGGGATGCTTATAACACAATTGCAGAACAATCCTTTATTGAAGAAAATTATGCTTTGGCAGAAAATGTATCCATAGATTATGCTGTGATGGAAAATGCGACAAATGTTTTTGTACTTCCTGCCACTTTTGATTGGAATGATTTAGGCACTTGGGGTTCACTTCACGAAAAATTAGATAAAGATGAAAACAATAATGCTGTTGTAAATGCAACAGTTTTACTTAATAATTCTTCAAGTAATATCATTAGCACTGCAAAAGACAAACTTGTCATTATAGATGGTTTAGAAGATTTTATAATTGTTGATAAGGATAATGTATTACTAATTTATCCTAAAAGTAAAGAACAAGAAATAAAAGGCATTGTAAATCAATTAAAAAAATAAAAAAAAGGCGGAAATTAATTTTCCGCCTTTTTTATGCCATTTTATTTTAGACATTTTTATCGAATTCTCATTCAAACCCATCGAATTCTAATTCAAACCCTTCAAATACTAATTCACTCTCTATTTAATCATATAAAAAAAATATCTTTGATGAAAGAATTAATAAAGTAATGAAAGATTAATTTCCAATAATTTAAGTGCTTTTGTAATTCGTTTTTACCAATTGGTATTTTATAGTATAAATTTTAAAACTAATTTTATGATTTCTAATAGCCAACAAAATTTTTCGATTAAAATTATTTTTCTTTTTCTATTATTTTTTTGCCAACAAACCTATTCACAATTATCAAATTTTACTTTAACTGTAGATCATACCAATCAAACTTGTACAGGAAATGGTTCATTAACTTTTAATGTTTCAAACGTTTCTCCAGGAGCTATAATTTTGTACAGTGTATATTTACTACCAAATACTACAACTCCTTTTGCAGTGTTATCAGGAAATACAATAACAGGTTTAAATTCTGGAACTTATAGAGTTATTGCTTTACAATCATTGGGTGATTTAAGTAATACTCAACCAGTAGATGTTGTTATTTTAGATCAAATTGTAAATTTAATATATACAGCCCAAGTAACAAATGTACCACCTTGTGAAACAACTGGATCAATAAAAATAATTGCTTCTCAAGGCAATCCTGTTTCATATGAAATTATTGATGGTCCAATCTTGGCTCCATTACAATCCTCAAATATTTTTAATGGTTTAACTGCTGGTCAATATCTTATAAGAGTATATGATGCTTGTGGTGAAGGAGTTGTACAAACAATAACATTGCTTCAAGCTGATCCTATTCCAAATTTAACATTACATGAGATTAAATTAGAATGTTTGCTTGTAGATTGCAACAATGCTTCAGGAAATTTTCTTATAGAAGCAACTAATGCTTCTATACATTATCCATTAACTATTGAAATAACTGTTTTTCCACCTAATAACGGAACCCCAATCATTGTAAATCAAATAGTTACATCTGGCGATAGCCAACAACAAACCATAAATATAACTAATATGCCATTTTTTGAAGATTTGGCATATAATTATAACATTAAAATTATAGATGGTTGTGGATCAGTTTATAATCTAATTGACAATCCTATTCGAGAAAAAATAAAGTTATTTTTAGATGACCCTATTAATTGTATTAAAGAAATTGCAATTGGAGCATGCTTTTTTTTACCACCAATTACTGTAGATTTTATAAGTAGTCCAGCAGGTTTTAACCCAACAGCTTTTAACTCATCACATCCTATAAATAGTTTTTATTATGGTTCTACAGAAAATAATGAATTGCCGAGCGGAGAATATGTAGTAAAAATAACTGATGCTTGTGGTAAATCTACTCAAAAATCAATTAGTATTGATTTTCTTGCTACTAATTATGATGTAACACCAGATGAAGATCCTTGTAGTAATTTAAGTTATATCAATATTCCAAGTAGTAAAGGAGGTTTATCAATTTTAACAGCAGTTGTAGTAAGTGGCCCAGCAGAATTTGGATTTTCATATCCGTACGATGCTACGCCAACAATTGTAAATGGAAGTTTGAAAATACTTGTTCCTCCTGGAATATATCACATAACAGGTATAGATATTTGCGGTAGACCATATTCTTTTAATATTGAAGTAATACCAGTAAATTTAATTGAAGTTTCTGCTTCAGCTGCACCTCAAACAGATTGTAATC
>JAYTNO010000119.1:0-24640 GCA_043748275.1 Flavobacterium sp.
TACCAGAATATAGAACTTCTCCTTTGCGAAGAACTAAAACGTGAGTACACACTTTTTCAACTTCGTCTAATAAATGGGAAGCTAAAAGTATGGTTGTTCCTTGAGAAGCAATATGTTTGATAATATCTCTAATTTGATGAATTCCTTGAGGGTCTAAACCATTTGTTGGCTCATCAAGAATTAATATTTCGGGATCGTTTAATAGGGCAGAAGCTATCGCCAAACGCTGTTTCATTCCTAGTGAAAAAGTACTGAATTTACTGTTTTCTCTTTCTAAAAGCCCAACCAATTCTAGTTTTTCATGAACTTTTGCATAGTTAATTCCTTTTATTTTACAAACCAATTCTAAGTTTTCTCTAGCCGTCATATACGGATAGAAATTGGGCCTTTCTATAATAGCTCCAACTTTTTTTAAGGCTTCATGTGTTTGCATTGTTCCACCAAACCAATTGTATTCGCCAGAAGTTTTATTAATAACGTTCAAAACAATACCTAATGTTGTTGATTTTCCAGAACCATTAGGACCAAGAATTCCATAAACATTGCCTTTCTTTATTTCTAAAGATAAGTTTTTGACCGCATGAACATATTTGTTGTAAACTTTATTGAGATTATGAATAGAAAGAATCGTTTCCAATGTGGTTCGTTTTTTGTTTTTTAATAGGACGAACAAGATAGTAAATTGTTACTAAAAGATATTTAATAAAAATAAAAAATGCGTTTTGCCTCAAAACAAAACGCATTTTTAAGACAAAAACAAAAATTTAATTTTTAAAAACCAAAATCCATTTCCAATCAGCTGGATTACCTATACCAACACTTGGTGTGTAAAGAAATATTTTTACTGTAGTATTAGGATTTGAGTTTCGATATTGATTTACTTTCTCTAAATAGGCTACAGAACTCCATACATTATCATATGAATACACCGTGTTATTTGGATTAAAAACATTTTCAAAAACAGGTTGCGGTACTGCAACAAAGGTGTTAATTGGATTGAAAGCACTAGGAGGAAGAAAACTTGTAGGATACAAAATATGTCCCAAACCTGCCCAAACAATTGTACCATCAAATAATTTCGAATTTAATTCTTGATAATATAACTGAATTCCTCCAAAATCTCCTGGCGATTGATATTCTGTACGAATAGTAAAAGTGGAAGTTTGATTTGAGTAATTAAATTCTTTTCCTCCTTCAAAAGTGTTAGTGACATAATCAACTTTGAGTAACAAAACACGATTTTCCGGAGCTAGATTTTTTATGGTGGGCACTTTCTCATACACGCAAGAACTCATAAATAAACTGACAATGCTTAAAAGGAGTAAAGAGAGTTTCATAACCTTAACTTTTTTTAGTATATTATAAAGATACAAAAAATTAAAAAAGGTTGCGCAAAGATGTTTTTATTTTAGAAAAAAGTGGTTTTTCTTTTGATAAAAATGAGCTAAAGTTTGATTGATGTCTTTGAGTTCTGGAGTTAAAACCGTTTTGCGACCTTTTTCATCATTTGTCAATTCTATCTGACAAACAGAACATTTATATTCTTTGAAGTGTTGGGTAATATTTTTTGTTGTAATGATTTGATGCCCAAAAAAAGAACATTTCATTTTGCTAGAAAAAAAAACTGATTTATAAATTGATGGAACCATAATTTCTTAAAATATTACAGAACAAACATATTTAAATTACTGACAAACAACAAATTATATCGACGAAATGCACTAATATTAATTGAATAACATTAAAAGACTTACAAAAAATATTTTCTTTAACATTTTGAAAGTAAGCCTTTTAATACTTTTTTACTAATCTAGCTTTTTTGTTCTTTATTAAAATAAACTAGATAATAATACATCTGTTTTTCTTCGTCCCAACCTTTTTCTACATATTTCTCTGCACTTTCTGGATTAATAAAATCCATTTTGATTTGAATATGTGTGTCTAAATTGATCACGTTTTTTATTGATTTACGAGCATCAGAAACGGCAGCATTTGCAATTGGAAACGTAGTAATATCTTCGATACTATATTTTTCTCCTTTGTCTACTTTATAGTTTTTAAATTCTGGAATCAAATCGGGATTGTCTAATACTTCATTCAAGAAATTGGTCTCTTCAAATTGATCATTTTTCGCAAAATAATTTACAGAACGGTTCATAAACATTACTTCTTCTTTTTTGTCTTCGGCAGGAAAAACTACATCTTTTGCAAAACCTTGACAAAATTTTAAATATTTTTTGGTAATAAAATTTTCATCCTCAAAAGCATCAACTGATAAGAAATGTTCTAACCAATATCTAGCGTCATAACGATTGCTATCTACTGTCAAAATTTTGTAACCTTCTTCTTTTTTATAATTAAAAATCAAACATCCTTTATCTAGTTTGTTCAAATTGATTCCGTGTTGAAGTATCATTTCGAGCGAATCTCCTTTTTCTTCAAACTGCATAAAGTCAGACTGTAGCTCACTTTTAAAAATACCAATAGCATCTACAACATTATTGTCAATATTCAAATTGGTTAGATAGGTTACATAAACTTCACCGTTTTTTATGTGCGGATGATTGGATTGCTCAAACAAATGAGTTGTAATTTTTTTTGAAACAGCATGTAAATTGCTAGGGTTTTCAAAAATTTCAGTGGCCATTTTGAACATATCATTATAGTCTAAATCAACCTCGTGAGCAAACTGAAAATAATTTTCTTCTTTTTCTCTAAAAGGTTTAAAGAAATATTCTTTAATAAGCGGTACTATTTCGTCATTCAAAGAATAGGGTTGTTCTGAAAGAAAAATAGCTTCGTTGCGGCTTTTATTTCCTACTCTATGAATTGAAAGTGTCTCGATATGAGTGTTGTATAAATTAATCATTGCTTGTTTTGTGTTTTTTTAGAATAAAGAACCAAGAATATTGACCGAATTTAAGTCAATATTCTTGGTTCTCAATTTTGATTTTTTTTTAATTTTTAATTCCAATTTTCTTCAAATCCGTAATCTTCATAGCTATCATCGCCTTCAAGCATATCAAGATCATCTTCATCTAGATCGTCTTCAAATTCGTTATAATTTTCGTCTTCATCGGCTTCAAATATTTTCTCGCCAGCATCTTCGGGCATTTCTCCGTGAGAAAATAAAGTTTCAGGATATACATTGCCTGCAGTTATTTCTTCAACAGCCGCAAGTTCTACCAAGAAAGTCCACATATTGATAAAATCATAAACATATATAATTTTAGTGTTTTCAGCATCTAAAATTTCGGATAGTTTATAATCACTCATTGTTCTAACATCGCCAGCAATATCGCCAGTATCAAACATAGGAATTTCGTCTTCTTGATTCCAAGTGTCATCACAAGTATAAAACGAGGCAACTTCTAATCCGTCAAACCCAAAAGCATTTACTATTGCATTATGCAAATCTTCTAAAGTATCTTCTTCAAGTATTGCAATATCTCGAAATACATCATCTTCTGCATCAAGAATTACTCTAAATTTATAAACCATCATTGTTTTATTTATTTGAATGGTCAAAGGTAAAATATAATTTCGATTGTTCAATTATGCAATTGTTTGATTTTTTAGAATTGTTGAAAAAAAAATCCAATCATTTGATTGGACTTTTTTAATTTTTTAATTTTTTTCTTCAGAGCAAAGTCCGACTATTTCGTGAAAGATATTATGTAGTTCAGTAAGTGATTTCACAAGTTCCTCATCAGATGCTTTGGCGAGAACTAATTTATGCAATGCTTTACTTTTTAATTGTAATCTTTCTGCAGCTGAAAGTATAATGTTTGTTCTAAATTCTTCAGGTATATCATTTTTTAATAATGCTTCTGCTTTTTGATATAATTCTAATGAACGCGTTTTTAATGGGTCAAAGTCACCTTCTTCTGCTGGATGAAATGTTTGAGACATGACTTCGTGAAAAGTTTTTAAAGTTGGCCATTTCTCAAAAGTTGTTTGTGCCGATACTGTATTTACTATAAGCAAAAAAACAACAATAGCGAATGATTTGATTTTCATTGGATTAAATTTTAAATGACTAATTATATAGTATCAAATTTAATAGAAATTGTTTGAATAACACTTCTATTTTTATATAATTTTTTTATATAATTTAAATTTTGTTATCTCAAACTAGCACCAAGTTCTGAAACAAAATTCTTCTGTAATTTGTTCATCACTTTCTCTATTTGTTCATCAGTCAAAGTTTTTGTATTGTCTTGAATGGTAAAACTTACAGCATAGGATTTTTTTCCTTCTGGCAAATTGGCACCTGTATAAACATCAAAAAGATTAATATTTTTTAATAATGATTTTTCAGATTGACGAGCTATTTTATACAAATTTTCGAAAGTTACATTTTCATCTAATAGAAGGGCTAAATCTCTTCGAACTTCTGGATATTTAGGAATATCAGTAAATTTAATTTTATTTGAAATCAATTTCAAAACCAAGTTCCAATTAAAATCAGCATAAAGAACTTCTTGTTTGATATCGAAATGTTTAAGAATCGATTTTTTAACGGTTCCTAATTCTACAAGTATATCTTCGCCAATGGCAATTGCAATTCCTTCTGCAAATACATCTGAAGTTACAGGTTGGTTTTTGGTTTTTTGAATGCTTAATCTCGAAATAATGGTTTCAATATAACCTTTAAACAAAAAGAAATCAGAAGCTTGTTGCTTGTAAATCCAAGTTTCGTCGTTTCTATTACCTGACACAAAAAGGGTTAAATGTTTTTGTTCTTCGTAACCTGAAGGTAAATTATGATAGGATTTTCCGAATTCGAATAATTTTAAATCCGAATTTCTACGATTGATATTATAGGAAACTGCTTCCAATCCTGAAAACAATAATGATTGTCTCATTGCTGATAAATCATTGCTTAACGGATTTAGCATCATTACATTATGTTCTTTTTGCAATAATTCTGAAAGCTGAACATAATCTGGCGTTGTTAACGAGTTGGCCATCATTTCGTGAAAACCTAATGAATTTAATTGGTTTGCAATTATATTCTGCACTTTATAATCTTCTGTTCTTGATGAATTAGAAACGGTAGCATTTAATTTTTTGGTAAACTGAATATTGTTATATCCATAAACTCTTAGTATTTCTTCTATTACATCTATTTCTCTTTGAACATCAACTCTATAGGCTGGAATTGTAAGTCCCAAACCAGCATCAGTAACACTATTTACTTTAATGTCAAGCGAAGCTAAGATATTTTTAATAATTTCTTTATTAAGTTCTTGACCAATGAGTTTTGCTGTTTTTGTATAGTTCAAAAACACAGGGAAATCTTCTATTTTTTTAGGATAAATATCAATTACATCTGAGGTAATTTCGCCACCAGCAACTTCTTGAATCAATAAAGCAGCACGTTTTAGTGCATATTCTGTAATTGTGGGATCAATACCTCTCTCAAATCGGAAAGAAGCATCAGTACTCAATGTATGTCTTTTGGCCGTTTTTCTTATACTCACAGGATTAAAATATGCGCTTTCTAGAAAAATGTTGGTTGTGTTTTCGGTAACACCAGAATTTTTGCCTCCAAAAACACCAGCAATGCACATGCCGCCTTTGTCATCGCAAATCATTAAATCTTCTTGATGCAAAGTTCTTTCTACATCATCAAGAGTTGTAAATTTTGTTCCTGCAGGTAATGTTTTTACAACAATTTTTCCGTTTATTTTTGATGCATCAAAAGCATGTAGTGGTTGTCCTAGTTCATGTAAAACATAATTGGTAACATCTACAATATTGTTTTTCGGATTCAATCCTATAGATTTCAAACGGTTTTGTAACCATTCTGGCGATGGTTTTACGGTGATTCCAGAAATTGTCACTCCACAATAACGTGGTGCTAATTTTGAATCATCAATTTTCACATCAATTTTTAAAGTTCTTTTGTCAATTCTGAAATTACTTACAGAAGGAGTTATAAGTTCTGTAGTAATTCCGCTTTGAATTAATCCTGCTCTCAAATCACGTGCTGTACCAAGATGACTCATAGCATCGGCACGATTTGGAGTTAATCCTATTTCGAATATTTCGTCATTTTCTATTTTAAAAACTTTTGCAACAGGAGTTCCTGGTTTTAATGATGCGTCAAGAATCATTATTCCATCGTGACTATTACCAAGACCTAGTTCGTCTTCGGCACAAATCATACCGTGACTTTCTTCGTCTCTAATTTTTCCTTTTTTAATTTGAAAAGCAATACCATCTTTATCATAAAGTGTTGTGCCAATTGTTGCAACAGGAACTTTTTGCCCAGCAGCAACATTACTTGCACCACATACTATTTGTACCGGAATACCATCGCCTAAATCTACAGTAGTGACTTTCAATCGATCAGCATTTGGATGTTGTTCACAAGTTAAAACATGTCCAACAACAATTCCTTCTAAACCACCTTTTACAGATTGATATTTTTCTACTACTTCTACTTCAAGACCAAGATCAGTTAATAAAGCAGCAGTTTCTTCAGATTTCCAGTCTATTTTGATAAATTGTTTTAACCAGTTGTATGATATTTTCATTTCGTGTTCAGTAATTTTTTGAAGTTGCAAAGGTAATTATCAATTATCAATTATCAATTATTTATTTAACTAATGTGATTCCAAATATTTTTCTTTCTAGAAATTTCTATAAAGGTTGCTCTCAAAGTGGCATGTTCGGGTTTTTCCATTGGAGCATCTTCTTTTAATAATTTTACAGCTTGATGTCTTGCAAGAATTAATATGTCTTTATCTCTGACAATATCAGCAATTTGAAGGTTGAGAACGCCGCTTTGTTGTGTTCCCATCAAATCTCCTGGGCCACGAAGTTTGAGATCGACTTCGGCAATTTCAAAGCCATCATTGGTGCGAACCATGGTTTCCATTCTGGTTTTGCTATCATTTGAAAGTTTATGCGATGTCATCAAAATGCAATAACTCTGTTCAGCACCACGACCAACGCGACCACGCAATTGATGTAATTGAGACAATCCAAAACGTTCGGCACTTTCAATTATCATTACACTTGCATTTGGGATATTAACACCAACTTCAATGACAGTTGTAGCTACCATTATATTGGTTTTTCCTTCAGAAAAGCGTTTCATTTCGGCATCTTTATCAGCAGGTTTCATTTTTCCGTGAAGAATTGAAATAGCATATTGTGGTAACGGAAAATCTCTAGAGATACTTTCGTAACCATCCATTAAATCTTTGAAATCCATTTTTTCAGATTCTTGAATAAGCGGATAAACAATATAAATTTGTCTGCCTAAAGCGATTTCGTCTTTGATGAATTTCCAAACTTTTAATCTATTTGAATCAAATCGATGTACTGTTTGAATGGGTTTTCGACCTGGAGGCAATTCATCAATTACAGAAATATCCAAATCACCATACAAACTCATTGCCAAAGTTCTCGGAATTGGAGTTGCTGTCATCACCAAAACGTGAGGTGGAATGGTGTTTTTTTTCCAAAGTTTTGATCGTTGTTCTACTCCAAAACGGTGTTGTTCATCAATTACAGCTAATCCTAAATTTTTAAACTGCACTTTGTCTTCGAGTAATGCATGAGTGCCTATTATAATGTGCAAAGTTCCATTTTCTAATTCTTCGTGAATAATTTTTCGCTGCGCAGTTTTGGTTGAACCTGTTAGAATTTTGATATTGATATTCAAATCTTGGGCTAATTCTGTTAACCCATTAAAATGTTGATTGGCTAATATTTCTGTTGGTGCCATCAAACACGATTGAAAACCATTATCAAGTGCTAGAAGCATACTCATAAAAGCAACAATTGTTTTTCCAGAACCTACATCTCCTTGCAATAATCGATTCATTTGAGCAGGATTTCCCATATCATTTCTTATTTCTTTAACTACTCTTTTCTGAGCATTTGTTAAATCAAAAGGCAAATGGTTCTGAAAAAAATCATTAAAATAATTACCAACAACGGTAAAAGGATGTCCTTTTATTTTATGTTTTCGGATAAGGTTTTTAGTAATTAATTGCAATTGAATAAAAAATAATTCTTCAAACTTCAATCGAAATTGGGCTTTTGTCAAAGCTTCGGCACTTTTTGGGAAATGAATATTAAATAATGCCGCTTTTTTGGAAATTAACTCTAATTCGTCAATTAAATAAATGGGTAACGTTTCAGAAAATAATAATTGCGTTTCCTGAAACAATTGTAGCACCATTTTGTTAATGGTTCGGTTTGAAATACCTCGATTGATGAGTTTTTCTGTTGATGGATAAACGGGTTGCATAGCAGAACGTAGACTTTGTTCGTGTTCTGAAAGTAATTCAATTTCAGGATGTGGCATATTGAAAATAGTTCCGTATGAGGAACATTTACCAAAAATCACACACATCTCATTAAGTTTTAAACTCTCTTTTATCCATTTATGGCCTTGAAACCAAACCAATTCCATTTGACCCGTTTCATCAACAAAAGTTGCCACTAAGCGTTTTTGATTTTTGCCATATTCAACTGTTTTTATGTGAATAATTTTGCCAATAATCTGAACTTCTGCAACATTGTTTTGTAACTCGTTGATTTTATAATACCGTGTTCTATCAATGTAACGATTGGGGTAAAAATGGATTAAATCTTCATATTTATGAATGCCCAACTCTTTCCGAAGCAATTCGCCTCGAGAAGGACCAACACCTTTGAGAAATTCAATTGGAGTATGAAGCAGATTAGACATAAATTCATTTCAATTTTGCAATTACTGCGAAGATAGTTTTTTGTTTGAAATTTTGGAATTTCAAGATTAAAAAACTCTGTGTATCTTTGTAAATATCTGGATAACAAATTACAAAAATGAAATTATTTTTAGTACTATTCTTTTCTACATTCTTATTTGCACAACAAACCAAATTTGTTGATTTTAAAACTGTCAACGCATCATTGATTATAAATCCAGTAAAACGTAATGTTGTAGGAAATTGCACGTATACTTTTGAGGTGAAAAAAAAGACAGATACCATTAGTATTGATGCTATAAAGATGGAATTTTTTAATTTAAAAATTAATAACAAAAAAGTTGAGTTCTTAGAAAGTAAAAAAAGACTAATGCTTTTTGAAGGATATAAATTAGGTAAAAACACACTAACTTTTGAATATGAAGCTTTCCCGACTCAAGCTATGTATTTTGTAAATTGGGATTTTAGTAAAAAAATTGATACTCCAGAAGAAGTGCAAGGTCAAATTTGGACACAAGGTCAAGGAAAAAACACTAGTAATTGGTTACCAAGTTTTGACGATGTAAACGAGAAAGTCATTTTTGGAATAGAAGTTACTTTTCATAAAAGTTTTGAAGTAGTTTCTAACGGAGAATTAGTCAATAAAATACCAATAGGAGATGATATTGTTTGGAGTTATCAAATGAACGAACCTATGAGTAGTTATTTAGTAATGTTGGCAATAGGACATTTTCAAAAACAATCTGAAGTTGCAACATCAGGAATTGCTTTGGATTATTATTATGAAAAAGAAGATTCGCTATGTGTAGAACCAACTTTTAGGCATAGTAAGAAAATTATTGATTTTTTTGAAAATGAAATAGGTGTTCCTTATCCGTGGAAGGTCTATCGACAAATTCCCGTTCACGATTTTCTTTATGCAGGAATGGAAAACACGTCTTCTACTTTGTTTTCAAGAGATTTTGTTGCCGATAGTATTGCGTATAATGATAGAAATTATTTCAATATAAATGCTCACGAATTGGCGCATCAGTGGTTTGGAGATTTAGTAACTGCTCAATCAGGTAAGGATCATTGGTTGCAAGAAGGGTTTGCAACATTTTATGCTTTATTAGCAGAAAAAGAAGTTTTTGGCGAGGATTATTTTTATTTCAAATTATATAAAACTGCTCAAGAAATAAAAGAAGAATCAACAACCGATATTAATCCGATATTGAGTCTTAATGCGAGTTCATTGACCTATTATCAAAAAGGTGCTTGGGCTTTGTTTTATTTAAGGGAAAAAATAGGACGAGAAAATTTTAATTTGGCGGTGAAAAATTATCTTAAAAAGTATGCTTGTCAAAATGTAATTACTGATAATTTTCTGATAGAAGTAGCTCGTGTTTCTGATTTTGATATTCAAAACTTTAAGCAATTATGGTTAGAACAAACTACTTATCCCGAAACAGAAATAAACGAACTTTTGCAAAAAAATGAATTCATTAAACAATATATCCAACTTTCACAAAATCCTTTAGAGGTAATAAAAGATAAAGAAGAGATTCTGAAAATCATGAAAAGTGATGTCTATTCGCCAATCAAAGAGCTTCTTGTCATGCAATCTGAAACCTTTCCTTTTGAAGAAAAAAAATATATATTAGATGAAGCTTTGTCAACTTATGATTGGAATCTTCGAAAAGCAGTTGCAATGACACTCGTTGAAATTCCAGAAAGTTATCGACTAGAATATGAAACATTGTTGAATGATAAGTCTTATGAGACCAAAGAAATAGCTCTTTTTAATTTATGGAAACAGTTTCCAGAAAAGAAAAAAATGTATTTAGAATTAGCTAAAAACTGGAATGGTTTTCAAGACAAAAATTTGAAATTACTTTATCTAACTTTAAGTTTTTTAACATCAAATGAGCAAAAAATTAAACTTGATTTTTATCACAAATTATTAACTTATACCGGTTCAGATTACGATTCAAATGTGCAACAAAAAGCATTAGAACACTTGTTGAGTCTGGATTTAAAAACTGAAGAAGTTTTGCGTAGTCTTGTTTTTGGAACTGCTAGTCATCGTTGGCAATTTGTGAATTTTTGTAAAAACGCCATTAGAACTATTTTAAAAGATGAAAAATTCAGAATGATTTTGATTAAAATAAAAGAAGATTTACCAATTAGAGAAAAAACATATCTACAACGATTATTAGAAGAATAATGGTTTATCTAGTTGATTCTCTTTCAATTAGATTGGTTTCTAGTTCAACAATTCTAGGAGTAAAAGTTTTGTTTTCTTTTCTAGCAATCATTTCCTCATAAAGTAATCTAAAAGATTCTGCACCCATTTCATAACTAGGTTGATCGATTGTGCTTAATTTTGGGGTAATCACTTGTGACATAAACCAGTTACTAAAACCAATAATTTTTATTTGAACTGGGACATTAATGTTATTTTCATTAAAATAGGATAATACACCAATTGCTACCAAATCTGTAATGACAAAAATACCATCAACATCTGGATGTTGCTCAATAATTTGTTTTGCAAATTCTCTGCCTTCTTCAAAAGTTACATTTTTGCAAGTGTAAACCAAATTCGAATCAAAGGTAATGTTGTTTTTTTCTAGCGTTTTTTTATATCCTAAAAAACGGTCAATTGAGTTTTGAGGGTTTAATGGGCCACGAATATGAGCAATTTTTTTACATCCTTTATTAATTAATAATTCAACTGCATTAGATGCTGCTTTTTGATCATTGATAATAACTTTTGAACTTGGAATTAATTTTGAGATTTTATCAAATTGCACTAGTGGTATTTCTCTTCTTATTATTTCTTTCAAATGGCTATCATTATTAGAGTCATTTGAAAGCGAAATGATAATTCCGTCAACTCTTTTATTCATTAAGAGTTCAATTTGTTTTTTTTCTAATTCTAATGATTCGCTAGATTGAAGTATAATGACCAAATAGCCATTTTTTTCTGCTTCATCAATAATGCCATTAATTACATTTGAAAAAAAATGATGTACTACTTCTGGAATAACCAGTCCAATGATTTTAGATTCATTTGTTCTTAAATATACGGCATAACTATTGGGTGTAAAATTTAATTTATTAGCCAGTTCTATGACAGCTTTTTTGGTTTTTGGACTTACATCTGAATAATTCTTCAATGCTTTAGAGACAGTTGTAATCGAAATTCCTAAAGTTGCTGCAATTTCTTTAAGAGTAGTGTTTTTCATAATTTATTTCAAATTAAAAATGAGAATATTAATTATAAATGAAAATTTAAAATTAATAAACTGTTTCTTGAAAACAAACATACAATATATTTATAGTTTTTGAATTTTCAAGAAACAGTTTGTTTTTTAAATAAAAAATTATTTAATAAAATTATTTACTCAGCACCATCATTCAATGCTCTTGTTATAGCCACTTGTCCTATTTTTTTTCCTAAAATCAAACCTTGGTCACAATCACTTCTATAATGAATAGCACCATATAATCTAGACATTGATGCCTCTTCTGCCATAGCATTAAATTCAAAACTTTTTGAAGGAATTAAATGTGACAATAATGTAGATGCTGCTCCACTAAATGTAGAATGACCTGAAACATATGAAGGAAAATTAGGAACTCCTGTAAGTGTTTTTATACTAGAATCTACTTGACATGGTCTTGGATTGAAATATGTATATTTTGCATCCCAACAACTTATTGCTGCATCCATTAAAGAAATATTCAACAATGCCATGTTTCTAGCCCAACGTACTTCGCTATAATTTTGATTAACAAATGCTTCAGATGCAATTTGGTTCCAATGTCCTGGAGGTGTTTGTGTACCTACACCATCAGACCAAAAGCTCACAATTCTCATATTCTCTCGGGTTGCATTTTTACTATAACTTTTTACTTCTGCTAATTCTGTTGCAAACTGTGCAGATTTTGTAGATGGTGGAGGCAAAGGTCTATTGCTTACAATCATTTCTGGAGTTAATAAAAATGATTTTACATTTTTAAACAAAGGTAACATTGGTGGTCTCACAGGTAATTCTAAAGACATCCAAGGCATTTCTCCAGTAGCTGCAGTTTGTGTTTGCAACTGAGTCCATATTTCTTGGTTTCCTACAGCCAAACCTGCGCCATCGGTTTTAGCTTTTGCTACAAATTTGGCAGCAATTTTTCTTCCTAAGGTAATTCCAGCTTCAACATCGCTTCTCACATTTGCACCACACATTATTCGATATAATTTTTCTTCTTCAAGTTTGCTATTAATAAATGCAATTTCAGTTGGGAACAAAAGTTTTAACATTTCTACTGTTGCACCGCCAATAACCGCATCTTCACTAGGATAGGATGGGAGTGTGTTTTTTGGTATCATAACATTTATACCAGCATCAACAGTATAAGGTGAAGCTCTATTATATAAAAACTTATAATGCCAAGTTGCAACTAATGCATCATATTGAGCAGCGCTTACATAAGCATATGCTCTTGCCGCATAAGGAGGATTCGAAAATGGAAATTGTGGATTTGCAAAAGGGTTTGCACCTGACGGAATTGGATAGGTTCCATCTGCATTTTGATAAGGAGGCAAATTATGTCTGGCAACAAGTGTACGCATAATTTCATTCCATCTCAAAACACTACCAGCACTCCAATAAGTTATAATATCACGTTGACTTTGATTTAAATTGGCTTGAAAACTCTTTATTTCATTTATTTCACTTACAAAACTTGCTGCTGTTGTTGCAATTGGAGCATCTAATGAAAATTCATCAGCAGAAGTCAGTAACAATGGTGTCCACGTTCCGGCGTCAATATCTTGATTACCCGGGTTTAATTGAGCAAATTGTTCGTTGCGTTCAACAATATCTTTTTCGCAAGAAAAAGTGGTTATTATAAACATTGCTATAATGCTTAAATAGACTATTTTTTGAATATTATTTTTCATCTTTTTTTACTTTTTCATCAATTTTTTCGTTCTTATTAAAATCTAAAATATAAAACAAACCACCATTTATAGTATTTGCTTGCCCAACATTTCTTCCGGTTAAAACAGAATTGTAACCACCTAAAATTGACAATCCTGATATTTTTTTCAAAGTATATTTGGCATAAATTCCAGCTTTAGAGGCGTTCATCGTATTGCTAGGAAATGGCATATTGTTTCTTGTAATATCAAATCCGCCTTTTTGAGTAATCCAATTATCATAATAAACATCTGCAATTAAATTTTTTGTACGATATCCTAATCTAAAATTATATGAAATAGCATCTGGAATCATTACTTCATTTGTATAATGATACTCTGTAGTGAAATAGGAATTTTTGTCGATAGTGATATTGCTTCTTCTAATATATATTCCGGAAAAAGTAGTGTATATTTTACCTTTTTGAATGTCACCCATTAATCGTAAAGAAGCAGTTTTGCTTTGATTTCCTATGCTTAAAGGTAAAAAATCTGGAGTATAATCTGAAGTTGGAACTGAGAAACCACCAACTAAATAGGCAGAATAGGATATTTTTTTAATTTTTTTATCAAAAGGCATATATTTAACAAATAATGACAAATCTTGAAATCCTTTTTGACCTATTAATGTTCCGGCTGAAGCATTTGTTTTGATATAAGGAATACTAAAAATTACATTTAATTTATCTGTAATTCCATAATTCCCCATAACCGAAAGTGATTTTGATGAAATGGTTCCAATATTTAAATTTTCTCTTTTTAGAGTTCCTTCCCAGTATTCATTGAAACTAGAATATTGATAGACAGCGCCAACACAGAGATTTTTTTTCTCCATCATTATTCCGTCAATTTCTGTTTGTGCATTTGATATAAGTGCTGTTAAAAAAACACAGCACAAGTAAATATTTTTCATTATATGAAAGTTAAATTAATAATTAGATTTTGATGCCATATGTTTAAAATTAACACAAAGCATAAAAACAACTTGCTAATACTCAAATTATTAGCAAGTTGTTATATAAAAATATAAACTAATAATTTAAACCAATTTTGGAGGAGGAATATTAAGATTATAATATCCACTTAGAAGGTTTTGTTTTTGATTAGAAAAAATCAAATTTATTTTTCTTAGTATTATTGTCTTGAAAGCAACTGTTTTATAATTGTTTTCTAAATAATCTTTGCTGAATGATTTTATTAATTTCTCAATTGGAGATTTATTAGACTGACTGTCAGATTGATAATCAACAATTTTTTTCAAACTTACATCTATTGCATTTTGATTTTCATCTCCTAAATAATATAAATTCAGGACATTATCTTTTATTTGTTTCTTAAAAATATGATATATTTTATTATCGATAATTACATTTTCATTCACTTTTTCAAGATCTGAATCTTCAATAAACGTATATAAAGTTGCATTGAGTTTTATTACTTTAAAAGCGGATTCGGGTGTGTCCTGCATAGAAGCAACCCAGTTTTGCTCCTTTTGATAAGAAACCAACATATAATATTCAACTACATTGTAAAACAATGAGGTGAATAACGTGATTACTAATAATAAAGAAGCGGCTTTTTTCATTCGATTCAAAGATACTATTTTATTTTAATTTGACAACACAAGCTTGATAGGCTTGTAAATCTATTGTATTACCAATTAATTGCAATGAACTTAAATTATTTATTAATTCTTTGTCCAAACTATAACCCTCAGGAATAAATGTTTTGCACTGTTTTTTTGTGAAATTCAAAATAATTAAAAAAGTATCTTTTCCGTTACTTCTTGTATATGAAATCACATCTGGGTTTTTTGCATCTTGTGGTTCATATTTTCCGTAAACCAAAATTTCTTTATATTCTTTTCTGAGTTTTGTCATTTTGCGAACAAAATTTAAAATAGAGTTTTCATCTTTATCCGAAGTTTCTACATTTACAGTTGATTTGTTCTCATTAATAGGCAACCAAGGTTTTCCAGATGTAAAACCTGCTAAGTTAGAAGTATCCCATTGCATCGGAGTTCTACTATTATCTCTACTTAATTCGGCTTGCATTTTTAGATAATCATCTGCCGCTTTTTGACTTTTTTTGAGCTGTATGTTATAACGGTTTCTAGTTTGCAAATCATTATAATCGGATACATTTTTAAATCGAATATTACTCATTCCAATCTCATCTCCATTATAAATATAAGGTGTTGCTCTCTGTGTCAATAAAAAAGTATACAACATTTTTGCACTTGCATTTCTAAATTCTGGTGCATCATTTCCGTAGCGACTTACTGCTCGACTTTGATCATGGTTGGTTAAATAAATGGTGTTCCAACCTTTATTTAGAAATTTTGTATCCCATTTAGAAATTATTTCTTTCAGACCAATTACATTATTTCTACCTACAACATAATCGCCTTTCTCATATTCATCTCGACCCCAAATATTTGCAATTTCGTCGTGATATAAAGTATTTAATTCATTTCTCTCTTCACCAACATAATCCATCACTTTACTAAAAGGAATAACGCCACCTTCGCCAACAGTGTAAACATCTTTGTATTTGCTTAAAACTTCATCATTCATTTCTTTTAGATAGTAGTGAACTTTTTCGTCTGCACCATAATATCGCACAAATTGCTCGTTTGTAAAAGAAGATCCTTTGTCAGGCCAAGTTGTATCTTTTGCCATAAAAGGAAATGCGTCTAAACGAAAACCGGCAACACCTTTGTCTAGCCAGAACTTCATAATTGCATACATTTCCTGACGTAAAGCAGGATTCTCCCAATTTAAATCAGGTTGTTTTCTCGAAAAATAATGCAAATAATAACTATTTGTTTCTTTGTTATAGCGCCAAGCATCCGCATTTTCATCAAATAAGCTATAACGTTTTGTTGGTGTGCCTTTTTCTGCTGGCCACCAATGGTAGTAATTATAATATTTATTATCTCTTGATTTTTTAGCTTCTGTAAACCATTTATGCTCATCACTACTGTGATTTATTACCAAGTCCATAATAAGTTTGATATTGCGCTTTTTCATCCCTGCAAGCATTTCATCAAAATCCTCCATTGTTCCCATTTCGGTCATAATGGCTCTGTAATCGCTTATGTCATATCCATTATCATCATTTGGTGATGCACATATTGGATTTAACCAAATTGCATTAATTCCCAAACTTTGTAGATAATCTAATCGTTGGGTAATTCCTTTTAAATCGCCAACACCATCACCATTTGTGTCTTGAAAACTTCTTGGGTATAATTGATAAATTACTGCTTCTTTCCACCAAGTTGCCCCAGCAATTTTAGAAGTGTCTGTTGTTGAATTTTCTTTTGAACTGTCTTTACAAGAAAGAAAAAATAATACTAATGTTAAAGAAATGATTTTTTTCATTTTATAAAATTTGATGATTCTTTTATAATTGATTTATGTAATTGAAATTGTTTTTTTATTTTAATTCAAAATCTGCTTTTTTAAGATCTTTAGAATTTGGTCCTATAAAAACACTGAATTTTCCAGATTCTAAAAGAATATTCCCATTTGCATCAAAAAAGGAAAGGTCTTTTTTAGATAAAGAAAATGTAACTTCTTTTGTCTCTCCTGCTTTTAATTTTACTTTTTCAAATGCTTTTAATTCTAAAATGGGTCTAATGATTGAAGCCGCATAATCCCTAATATACAATTGAACAACTTCTTCACCGTCTATTTTTCCGGTGTTAGAAACATTGATTTTACAAATTAATTGTTCTGTTTTTTTGATTTCTGATGATGATAATTTAATTTCTCCATAAGAATAATTGGTGTAGCTTAACCCATATCCAAAAGGGAATAATGGTTCGCTTGGCGCATCTCTATAACGACTAAACCAATTACCGAAACCATCTGTTTCTGTTGGTCTACCGGTATTAAATCGGTTGTAATAAATAGGAATTTGACCCACTGCATATGGAAAAGTAACAACAGTTTTTGCTGATGGATTGAATTCTCCTAAGAGCATTGAAGCAATTGCGTTTCCGTGTTCTGTACCTAAAATCCAACATTGGACCATTGCATCAGTAAATGGTTCAGCTTCTGTTAAAATTAGTGGTCTTCCACTTGATATTAATGCTATAATAGGCTTTCCGGTTTTTTGTAAAGCGGCCAATAATTCGATTTGCCCTTTACTGATTGTTGGGTTTGCAAGTGCTCTATCTTCACCTGCCATTTTGCCACTTAATCCTATGTTTACAATAACAACATCAGACTCAGAAGCATTTTTTACAGCTTCATTTATCAAATCTTGATTGGTTGTATTATCCGCATTATAGCCATTACAAAAACTTAGATTTGATACTTTGCTTTTTAATCCTTCAAAAACAGATACCGCATCTTTGCTATTTCCTTGAGCTACCCAAAAATCGAACATATCCTCTTTACTATTGGCATAAAGTCCTATTAAAGCCACTTTTTTATCAATAGAAATTGGTAAAACCGATTTGTTGTTTTTTAGTAAAAGTATCGCTTCTTCTGCCGCTTGCTTTGCAATTGCTCTGTTTTCTGTAGTAAATATTTTGTTTTTTTCGTTTGTAGAATCACAAAATTTATATGGATTTTCAAATAATCCCAAATTAAATTTTTGAGTTAATATTCTTCCAACTGCATCATCAAGTTGTGCTAAAGAAATTTTACCTTCTTTTACTAATTCGGGTAAATATTGAACAGAAACATTACTCTGCATATCCATCATACTACCGGCTTGAAGTGATTTTAGTGCAGCATCTTTTCCGTTTTCTGCATAACCATGAGTAATTTCTTCTTTGAAAGAAGCCCAATCTGAAACTAAAAATCCTTTGAATCCCCATTTTTTCTTTAATACATCAGTAACCAAAAACGAATTTGCACTTGCAGGAATTCCGTCAACAACGTTAAAAGCATTCATAACTGTTGCAGCTCCAGCATCAACTGCCGCTTTGTAGGATGGGAAATATTTATTCCATAATAATGGGCGACTTACATCTACTTGATTGTATTCTTTTCCGGCTTCTACAGCGCCATAAGCAGCAAAATGTTTAACACAAGCCATAACGTGCTCATTATCTTTTAAATTTCCTTGAAAACCTTTTACTCTTGCTGCAGAAACTAATCCTGCATAATATGGATCTTCTCCTGCGCCTTCCATAATTCTTCCCCAACGAGGATCATTACTTACATCACACATTGGTGCAAATGTCCAGTGAATTCCTGCTGCAGAAGCTTCTTTTGCGGCAATTGAGGAGTTTTTTTGAATTCCAGATAAGTTCCAACTGCAAGCTTCTGCCAAAGGAATAGGAAAAATTGTTTTGTAACCATGAATAACATCATAACCAAATAGCAATGGAATTTTTAACCTACTCTGCATTGCTTTTTCTTGAATGGCACGAGTATCTGCAACGCCAACAACATTAAGTAGTGAGCCAACTTTACCATTTTTTACTAATTCAGATTTTTGGTTTTGGCCAACATCATTTCCAGCTGGACCAGTAAATGCACCTCCATTTATTTGGTTTAATTGTCCCGCTTTTTCTTGAACGGTCATTCTAGATAATAAATCTTTAACTCTTTGTTGTGTTGGTAATGTCGTGTTTTGATACGGGAATTTGTTTTGAGAAATCGCTGAAATACAGATTAATACAAATAATAATGTTGTGTTTTTTTTCATTTTTTGTTAAATTTTTATCCAAGTTAATTTGTGCCAAATAAATTCTAATGGTCCTTGAGAATGATTTTTCAACCACCATTTACAAAATTCAATTTGTAAAATAAGTAAAATAATTCCAATAAATAAGCAATAAATAGCACCAGTATATTGGTACAATCCAAAACCATATTTATAATAAATTGTTGAACCAATAATTGATTGCATAATATAGGTTGATAGGCTCATTTTTCCCATTGGAATTAATTTTGAAAGCAACTTATTTGTTTTTTCTGAATAAAATAAATATATAAAAATGGCAACCCAAAAAAGCATTAAACTAAAATTTGCCCAAGAATTGATTATTACTAATAGTCGAGCTAAAGCATACCTGTTTGTTGCGAAATCAGGTAAATAAATTACTAATAAATATAACGGAATAAAAAGAAGTAGTGCAGTTCGTAATATCATTTTCCAGAAAAACAAATTGGTTTTTGTGTTTACAAACAATTGTTTTCTACCTGCTAACATACCTAGCATAAATAATGCTGGTGCTTGAAAAAATCTTCCATTTTCCCATGACCACAACAATGATGCAGCTTTGCCTAAAGTAATGTTTCCGATTGTATAATCCCAAAAGTTACCATTTTTCATATAAGATGCAATTTTTACATAATAACTTTCTGATAAATTGGGTTCAGGAATATAATCTGGATTGGATAAAAAATAGAAATACTTGATCCATTCAATGGGTTGCAACATCAAAAAAAGTGCAATAATCAAAACAGTTTTGTTGCTTAAATTACAAACAGGTATTAAAACCAAACCCAAAACAGCATACATGGTTAGGATATCACCTTGATAGAAAGCGGTATTTATAAACCCAAATACCAGTAAGAGCATCATTCTCCAAAAAAAGCGCAATCGAAAATCGTTTCCTTTTTTATTCTGATTATCATTCTGAATGTAGAAACTAAAACCAAAAATCAATGCAAAAATAGCGTATGCTTTTCCTCCAAATAAAAAATAGGCAGTTGCCATAGCGTTTTTATCTAAAACTTTCAACCATTCTGGAAACTGTTCAGGAGAATAATAAAACTCAAAATGCTCCATATTGTGCAATAAAATAATTGCCATAATTGCAAAACCACGCAAGGCATCTACAAGTTCTATTCTTTGGTTTTTTAACATAAATTGGTTTTTTATTTGTCATTTTGACAAAGGAGAAATCACATAACTTGAGCAACTAATGAGATTTCTCCTTTGTCGAAATGACAAAATAGAGAAAATTATAGTTCATATACGACTGCTTGATAAGGCAAAAATTCATCTGCGATTGTTGTATAGTTATTTATTAAAACTTTAGCATTTTTTAAATCAATTCCTGTTTTAAGAATTGCTTTTTCTTTTGAAAAGTTCAAAATAACCAATATTTTTTTTCCGTCTAATTCTCTTGTGTAAGCAAAAATATTTGGGTTTTCAGCATCTATTAAAGTATATTTCCCATAAACTAAAATAGCATTGTCTTTTCTTAATTTCACCATTTTTCTAAAATAGTTTAATACAGAATTTGGATCTTTATCTTGAACTTCAGCGTTTAAAGTTGTATGATTGTCATTTACTTTTAACCACGGTTTTCCATTTGTAAATCCAGCATTTGTTGATGAATTCCACTGAAAAGGTGTTCTGCCATTTTCTCTTGATGTTTGTTTTCTGTCTTCCAGAAAAGCTTTTAAATCACCATTGTTTTCTTTTAGATGTTGGTACCTATTTCTAGTATCAACATCGTTATAATCTTCGATATTATCAAAACGAATATTGTCCATTCCAATTTCATCTCCTTGAAAATAAAAACTTGTACCACGCATAGATAATATAAAAGTGGTCAGCATTTTTGAAGATATTTCTCTGAATTGCGGAGAGTCATTTCCAAATTTTGAAACCATTCTAGGTTGGTCGTGATTTGCCATAAAAATAGAAAGCCAAGCTTTATCTTTAAATTCTTCATCATACCTAGAAAAAATATTTTTGTATTTTACTAATCCAAAATTGGAAAGATGATTGCCAACGTCTACACTTTCAAAATGATAGGCAATGTTCAACTCTTTTCTGTCGGGATCAACAAATTTCATTGCTGCTTTTGGAGAATCTCCAGCACCTTCTGCAACAGTCATTACATTTGGATATTTGCTTAAAACTTCACGATTCATTTCTTGAATATAGTCGTGCAAATGTGGGCCGTTTCCGTAATATTTTATTATTTCTATTGGTTTGTCAACTATTTCTTTTGGCAATTCTGGAAAAGTATCGTCTTTTGAAATAAACTGAAAAGCATCCATTCTAAAACCATCAATTCCTTTATCTAGCCAATACTTCATCATATCGTAAATTTCGTTACGAAGTGCAGGATTGTTCCAGTTTAAATCGGGTTGTTTTTGAGAAAAATAATGTAAATAATACGAATTGGTTTGAGCGTCATACTTCCAAGCATTGCTATTTACATCAAACCAACTCCAACGATATGGTGGAGTTCCTTTTTCTGCTGGCCACCAATAGTAATAGTTTCTGTATTTATTATCTCTAGATTTTCTGCTTTCTTGAAACCAAAAATGTTCGTCCGAAGAATGGTTTACCACCAAATCCATAATAACTTTTATGCCTCTATCGTGCATTCCTTTTAAAAGCAAATCGAAATCTTCCATAGTTCCGAAATCTTTCATAATGTCACGATAATTACTTATGTCATAACCATTGTCATCATTTGGAGATTCATAAATTGGGTTTATCCAAACGGCATCTATACCAAGGCTTTTTAAATAATCAAGTTTAGAAATAATTCCTTTTAAATCACCAATTCCATCACCACTACTGTCTTTAAAACTTCTAGGATAAATTTGATAAACAACAGCTTCTTTCCACCATTTTTTTTCTAAATTATTAGGTATTTTTTCTTGAGAATGAACAGTAATTGCCATTAATAAAAAAATTATAATTAGTGATTTTAAAAATTTCATTATTTTAAAATTAATTTAATTGATATACTGCAGCTTCATAAGGACGTAATTCAGTTGTTGAAGATTTACCTTCATAATTGTTAATGAGCAATGTTGCTTTGGTGGTATCTAATCCTGTATTTACAGTTGCTTTTTGCTTAGAAAAATTCAAAACAATTAACATTTTTTTGCCATCTAATTCTCTTGTGTAGGCATAAATGTTTGGGTTTTCAGCATCAACCAAAGTATATTTTCCATAAATAAGAACATCGTTTTCTTTTCTTAATTTCACCATTTTTCTGAAATAGTTTAATACTGAATTTGGGTCTTTGTCTTGAGCTTGAGCATTTAAGGTAGTATGATTATCATTTACTTTTAACCAAGGAGTTCCTGAAGTAAACCCACCATTTGTAGAAGCATCCCATTGAAAAGGTGTTCTTCCATTATCACGCGCGCCACCTGTTTTTTGATTTTCTATAAATTCTTTTAAATTGCCTTTTGCATTTTTTACTTTTTCATATTCTGCTAAGATTTCAATATCTCTGTAATCTTCAATTTTATCAAATTTAATATTTTCCATTCCAATTTCGTCACCATTATAATAATATGGTGTTCCTCTCATAGAAAGTAAGAAAGTAGTTAATAATTTTGATGAATAATCGTGAAATTCTGGAGCATCATTTCCCCATCTCGACACCATTCTTGGTTGATCGTGATTTCCTAAATAGATTGTTCCCCAACCTTTTGTTTCGTATACTTTATCCCAATCTGAGTATATTTTTTTAAAATCTACCAAAGAATATGGCCCTGATTTTTTGAAGTATCCAGGAACATATCCCAAATTTGTTCCTTCAAAATGATACCCCATATCCAATTCTTTTCTATCAGGATCAACAAAATTCAATGCTGTAGAAGTCAACATTCCTGCGCCTTCAGCCAATGCCATACAATCATATTTGCTCAATACCTCTTTGTTCATTTCTTTTAGATATTCGTGCAAATGTGGACCGCTTGCTAAATAAACATCCCATCGACCTTTATAATTTTTATCTAAATCGGCTTGAGTAATAACTGGAAAAGTAGTGTCTTTTGAAATAAACGGAATGACATCCATTCTAAAACCATCAATGCCTTTATCCAACCACCAACGCATCATTTTATAAATTTCTTGACGCACTTTTGGGTTTTCCCAATTCAAATCAGGTTGTTTGTAACTAAAGTAATGTAGGTAATAGGAATCGGTTTGTTTGTCATATCGCCAAGCACCACCATCAGCTTCAAAACTACCAGGTCTAAAAGCGGGTTTGCCTTTTTCTGCAGGCCACCAATGGTAATAATCACGATAAGGATTGTCTCTCGACTTTCTACTTTCTTGAAACCATTTGTGTTGATCTGAAGTATGATTTACTACTAAATCCATTACTAATTTTATGCCTCTTTGGTGCATTCCTTTTAGTAAAGCATTAAAGTCGTCCATTGTTCCAAATTCTTTCATTACAGCTTGATAATCAGAAATATCATAACCGTTATCAGCATTTGGCGAAGCATAAATTGGGTTCAACCAAATAACATCAACACCAAGGCTTTTTATATAATCTAGTTTTTCGATGATTCCTTTCAAATCTCCTACACCATCACCATCTGTATCTTTAAAACTTCGAGGATAAATTTGATAAACAACCGCTTCTTTCCACCATTTTTTATCATCAGTAGTTTTGTTTGCAGCTAATTCATTTGGTTTTGAGTCTTTTTTACAAGAAATAAAATTCAAACAAATCAATAATGCAACTAGTGTTATTTTTAAATTTTTGTGATACATAATTAGGAGAAGATTTAAATTGTTTTTATAAAATTAGATTATTATTTTAATAATGAAACTTTCTGTTTCTTTAAAATGTTTTTGAAAGACCGAAAACGTTTTCGATTTAAACTAAAAGGAAACTACTTGAAATACTGTTGTAAAAGGGTAGTTTTAGTACCTATTATTTTTTAAAATAATTTTCTTTTAGGCTATTTGATACTAAATTGGATTCATAAAAATTTCAATTTCTTTGTTGGTTATTTTTGGATTTGCGCCTTCATTTTTAGCAACCAAAGCTCCTAATGCACAAGCAAAGTCTATAGCTTGTTGTGGATTTTTTCCTGTCATCAATTGGCTTAATAATCCCGCAAAGAAAGAATCTCCAGAACCAACAGTGTCAACAACTTTGATTTTATAACCACTATTATAAAACAGTTTTTCATCAAAATATAAAACTGCTCCGTGACTGCCTTTTGTAACACAAATCTGTTTTGTATTGGTTTGTTTAGATATAAAATAAATATTT
>JAYTNO010000120.1:0-4294 GCA_043748275.1 Flavobacterium sp.
GAGATTTTTTCTAGAGCAGCCATTTTATCATCACCAGTATAGCCAATAATTTTTCGCTCTTTATCGGTAAGTAGGTTCAACGAACTTAAAATACACAAACCCAAACTTGTTGTAGAAACATCTTGACTTTTGTTAGCACATTCACAAGAAGTATTTCCTAATTTTCGAAAGATTTCTTCTTTCTTTTGGGCGTTCATAAAAAAAGGAATAACGAGTAATAATAGTGTGATTTTTTTCATGTTTTGATTTTTTTTCAAATATAATAATTATTTGAAACGAATTATTTAATTCTCAATTGTCTGTTTCCTTTTTTTAAGATACTATATTTGCAGTCTTGGCATTAATAAAAATGAAGTTTACTTACCCAAAAAACGAAAAACTCAAAAGCAAAAACACGATTGATCTTCTTTTCTCTGAAGGAAAATCAGTGTCTAAGTATCCTTTGCGTTTAGTTTATGTTCCTATAGTTTTAGAAAACGAAGAAGTGATAAAAATGAGTGTTTCGGTTTCAAAAAAATATTTTAAAAATGCCGTTGACCGTAATTATTATAAACGTGTTTTGCGCGAAACCTACCGTTTGAACAAACATTTATTGCTTGACAATCTAGAAAAACATTATGCTTTTATGTTTTTTTATCAAACAAAAGACCGATTGTCATATCAAGAAATTAATGAAAAAACCATTCAATTGTTTGAAAAGTTTAATAATCTTTCAAAAACTGAAAATATTTAATTATTTCATTCGTTATAGAAATACTAATTTTTTATTATTTTACTTCATATTCATCTATATTTGAAGTTAATTGATAACTTTGTAAGTTGTTTTTTCATTAAAATAAAAACATTTTATGCGCAATTTTTTAAAAAAAAGATATATAATTCCCATTATTGCTAGTGGTTTTCTATTTGTTGGAGTAAGTTTTAGAGAAGATTTTTTTGAAGTTGCCAAACAAATTGAAATTTTCACAACATTATTCAAAGCGGTAAATTCTAATTATGTTGACGAAACCAATCCTGGTGAATTGATGGATAAAGCCATCAAAAGCATGTTGGCAGATTTAGACCCTTATACCAATTATTTCAACGAGCAAGATGTTGTAAAATTTAAAATCAACAATACTGGAGAATACACCGGTATTGGTGCTATGATTACCAGAAAAGAAGGTAAACTTATCATTAAAGAACCTTACAAAAACTTTCCTGCAGATAAAGCGGGGTTAAAAGCTGGTGACGAGATTATTCAAATTGGTGATGTGAGTTTAAGTGATTTCAAAGACGATGCGTCACAATTACTAAAAGGATCCAAAAACACCAAAGTTGATATTAAATACATCCGTCAAGGAAAAACTTTAACAACACAACTTGTTCTAGATGAAGTTGAAATAAAAGCTGTTCCTTTTTACGGAAAAATTGATGATAAAACGGGATATATTGTTTTATCTCAGTTTAATAAAAAGGCAACTCTAGAAACCAAAGAAGCGTTAGAGCAATTAAAAAAAGATGGTGCAGAACGCATTGTTCTTGATTTGAGAGGAAATCCCGGTGGTTTACTCAACGAAGCAGTAAATATTTGCAATCTTTTTGTGCCAAAAAATGAAATAATTGTTACCACAAAATCTAAAATTGAAAAACACAACAACACCTACAAAACCAGTCGTGATCCTATAGATTTAGAAATTCCGTTAGTTATTTTGGTTGATGGTAAAAGTGCCTCGGCTTCAGAAATTGTTTCTGGCGCACTTCAAGATTTAGACCGTGCCGTAATTGTTGGTAGTAGAAGTTTTGGAAAAGGATTGGTGCAACGACCAGTAGATTTAACCTATGGAACCCAAATAAAAATTACAATTTCACGCTATTATACTCCTTCTGGAAGATGTATTCAAGCATTAGATTATTCTCATAAAGATAAAGACGGAAAAGCAATTAGAACGGCATCAGAAAATTATAATGCTTTCAAAACCCGAAAAGGCAGAACAGTTTATGATGGTGGCGGGATTTTGCCAGATGTAGTTTTGGATGAAGCCAAACTCAGTTCAATATCTGAAGCTTTGGTGAAAAACGATGGGGTTTTTAATTACGTTACCAATTATTATTACAAAAATCCAAATCTGGGAACAACTATTCCGACGATTACTGATGCTGATTTTCTTGATTTTAAATCGTTTTTGAAAAAACAAAATTTCAATTTTGATACCGAAACTGAGATGGCAATGAAAAACACATTGGCTGCCGCCAAAAAAGAAAAAATAGATGCTGGAATAACGGCAGAATACCAACTATTATTGACTGCTTTGCAAAAAAGTGAAGAAACACAATTGAATCAAAATCAAAAAGAAATAAAAAATTTGATTTTAGACGAAATTATAAAACGTTATCAATACAAAGAAGGTTTATACAAATATTACATCAAAAACAATATCGAAATCAAAAAAGCTGTTACTATTTTGAGCGATACTTCAGAATATAATAAAATATTGCAACTATAATGATTCGATTTTTAAAAATTTTGCCCCTACTTTTCTGCGGTATCTTGTTTGCTCAAGAGGAAAAAGTACAATCGGTTTATTTTGAATTTGATAAATTCAGTCTTGACGAAAAACAAGGTAATGCCGTAGTAGATTTTATCAAGAATACTGATTCTACACGAATAGAATCTATTCAAATTTTTGGATATACTGATGATGTTGGTAAAGAGGCTTATAATTTTAAATTGTCTACCAATAGAGCCAACACCATAAAAGAAAAGCTTACGCACAGTGGAATAAAAAACAAAATTATTGTTACCATTGAAGGAAAAGGCAGAATCTTGATTGATGATGATGTTATAGAAAATTTGCCCGAAAAACGCTCAAAAAACCGTCGTGTAGATGTGGTTTTGAATTTGAAAGAATTACCAAAAATTGAAATTCCTGGTTTTTATACCACTATACAAAACAATCATATTGTTGGCGATCATATTTATCTAGAAAACCTGTTGTTTGAACGTGGCAGTAGTAAACTTACTTTTCAGGCCAAAACACAATTAGATAAAATTGCCAAATTATTATTCAAATACAAAAAATTAGAATTCGAAATTCAAGGTCACGTATGTTGTACACCGCCATATCAAAAAGAAGCTATTGATCGTGAAACTCGAAAACGAAATTTATCGCAAAACCGTGCAGAATCAGTTTTTAAATATTTGTCTTTCAAAAAAATTCCAAAAAAGAGAATGACTTTCAAAGGTTACGGCAATACGGTGCCACTTGGTAAAGGTTCGGAATATGATAGACGAGTTGAATTGGTAATTACGAAGAATTAGAATTACGCTCTCTTCATTTCTATATGCGGAATATCATCTTCTAAGTACATCTCACTTGTTTTGACAAATCCATTGCTTTCGTAGAATTTTTGCAAATATTCTTGAGCCGAAATAGTAATCTTTGTTTCGCCAAAATGGCTTTCGATTCCAGCAATGGCTTGTTGCATCATTTCGTGTCCCCATTTTTTATCTCGATAATTTGGCTGAATAACAACTCGTCCTATTGAAGCGTTATCAAAATAATCATTGGGTTTAAAAAGTCGTGCATAGGCCACAATTTTGCCATCAAATTCACCTATAAGGTGTAATGCTTTCTGATCTTTGCCATCAATGTCTTGATAAACGCAATTTTGCTCCACTACAAAGACTTCACTTCGTAACAAAAGTAAAGAATATAGTTCGTTTAGAGAAAGCGCGTTAAAAGGCTTTATTTTCCACTGAATTGTCATTTTGTTTTCTTAGGTATTAAAAATTCTACAGATTTAATTATGGCTTCGAGTTCAAACATTAAATCTCGTTTCTCTTTTGAAGGATCGTAACAGAAACCTTCCAGAACCAAAACACGTTGGTTAGCTCTATCAATAATTGAATAATTGATAAATGGTCCAGACATAAAATCGTTTTTTAGTTCCCAAGTTCCTTTTGTTTCAAAAGTCTCTTTCCCTTTTATGTTGGTGTTAAACAAATAAGGTGCATAGGAATCCTCCGTTATCATTTGAGAATTTTTGTTTGTGCCACGAATATATAAATTACCTATTGAATCTCGTATTTTAATAATACTGTTGACAATGTTTCCGTTGCGTTTTAATTGTTGAAACGGAATTTGATATATCAATACACTTGTGTTTCCGCTAGTGATTTCTTTTTTTAGCCATATAAACTTCTTTCTCTCCAGCACATAATTATATCCTTTGGGAATGTGCAAATCGATATTGAATTTTTTAATTATTTTTTTGGTACTTATTCTTGCGGTGTCAATTATTCTCTGGTTTT
>JAYTNO010000121.1:0-1542 GCA_043748275.1 Flavobacterium sp.
AATCATCAACAGGTTTGCGTATTGGGCTTTTGGCCAGTAATCCAGAATTGTATAGTAACAAAAGAATTATGGAGTCGGGAGAAGCTCGTGGTCACGAAATGCATTTTCTAAACATTAAAGAATGTTATATGAAATTGGATGCCGCAAAACCAGAAATTCATTACCGTGGTGGAAAAATTCTAGATGATTTTGATGCGATAATTCCAAGAATTAGACCAAGCATTACCTTTTATGGTTGTGCATTGACGCGACAATTTGAAGCTATGAAAGTTTACTGTTTGAATTCATCTACGGCAATAACACAATCTAGAGACAAATTATATTCACTACAACTGTTGCTGAATCACGGTATTGAAATTCCCACAACAGGATTTGCCAATTCGCCATTAGATACAGATGATTTGATAAAAATGGTAGGTGGTTCTCCTTTAATAGTAAAATTATTAGAAGGAACTCAAGGGAAAGGAGTTGTTTTGGCTGAAACTAAAAAAGCAGCTGAAAGTGTTATTAACGCTTTCAAAAGTTTGAATGCCAATATATTAGTTCAAGAATTTATTAAAGAAGCCAACGGAAAAGATATTCGTTGTTTTGTTATAGACGGAAAAGTTGTTGCTGCAATACAAAGAGAAGCATTGCCTGGTGAATTTAGAGCCAATATTCATCTAGGAGGAACAGCTTCAATAGTTAAAATTACGTCAGAGGAAAAGAAAATTGCAATAAGAGCAGCAAAGGCAATGGATTTGAGAGTTGCTGGTGTTGATATTATTAGATCAGCAAAAGGGCCTTTATTACTTGAAGTAAATTCTTCCCCTGGTCTTGAAGGCATTGAAGGTGCAACCAATAAAGATATTGCTGGAGAAATGATTCGTGCAATTGAAAAAAATATAAAATTGAAAAAGTAATTAAAATTGAATAAAATTTAAAAATTAATAAATTATGAACCCTTATTTAGATATTATTTTAAGAAGTATTTCGGTTTATATATTTATGATTATTGCGTTACGGATTTTTGGAAAAAAAGAATTATCGCAACTTAATCCTGCAGATATTATTTTAATATTACTAATAAGTAATTCTGTGCAGAATGCAATGGTTGGAGCAAACACTAGTTTATTAGGAGGATTAGCTGCAGCTAGCGTATTGTTTGTATTGAATTTTATTCTAAAAAAAATAATGTTTAAATCTAAATTGCTTAATAAATTAATTCAGGATAAGCCTGTTATTTTAATTCATAATGGCAATTTAGATTTTAGAACATTAAGTAGATTAAATATCACCTCAGACGAGTTAAGAGAAGCTATGCGTGAGCACGGCGTTGAACATTATAAGGATGTAAAACTCTCTATGCTAGAAGTTGATGGTTCTATTAGTATTGTAACTGGTGAGCATAATTTGAAACAAACTCAATTTAAACGAAAAAGGATTCATAAAAATCTAAGTACGTTTGGTAGTATCCCATAAAGTGTGTAAGTAAAAAAAGTATTAGGGTTTGTGCAAACCCTAATACTTTTTTTACTTAATTTTAATTTTTACACATTTTAT
>JAYTNO010000122.1:0-1540 GCA_043748275.1 Flavobacterium sp.
TTTTGATAAATATTCAAGGTCTTTATTTCTCATACGACTATCAGAACTTTTACCTAAATCTCCGAGATGAGCATCTGAATAAACCATAGTGATTTTTTCAGCATTTTTTCTTAAGAAATTGGATAATAAAATGTGTGTGTCTAATTTCGGTTCTTTGAGAATTGAAAAAAGATTCCAGTCGATGTATATTAAGTCTTTTGTTTGCACGATAGTCGATAAATTACTGCCAACTTGCTTATATGCTCAACTTTTCTACTATTTATTGAGCATATACAACCAAAATAGATTGTATTGACTCATGATAAGTTGAGTATATTTACTCAAATGTAGTAAAAATACATTATGATTTTAAAAAATGATGTTACTTATAGATTCATTTTTTCCTATTTCTCCAAGTATCGTTTTTGAGCCAGTTCTTTTTATGCTCATAGATTTTGTCATGGATGTAAATACCAACGATTATAACCGGTATTGCTATTAGAATTCCATGCCACTGCATTGTGATTATAGGTTTGTTTATACTGTAAACTTATAAGTTTAACCCGTTGGGTGTAATTATTTGAAGTAAAATAAATTGATTAGATATTGGTCAAGATACTGAAATTCAGTATCTTGAAGTCGCAAAACAAACCAATATCCATGTCAAATATAGTAAAAAAATATTTTAGAGTTTTAGAAGTTATAAGTTCTTTGAATTGTGAATTAGAACACAAATCAGATGTTGGTAGAAAACAAAAAATGTCTGATTTAGAAGTAGTTGCATTGAGTTTAACGGCAGAATTTATGTCCATTGATAGTGAAAATTCCTTGTTCAAAGAGATCAATAATCAACAGATTTCTAACTTAATTGAGCGAAGTCAGTTCAATAAAAGAAGACGAAAATTGTTTTTATTTTTAGAAGAAGTAAGAACAAAATTAGCCTCTCGGTTTTTAGAATTTGAAGATTATTATATTGTCGATAGTATGCCGTTGGAAATTTGCAAGTTTGCTCGTCATAGGAGAATTAAAATTTGTAAAAATGAGTTTGAAACTGCTCCTTCAAAAGGGTTTTGCGCTTCTCAAAACAACTGGTTTTACGGATATAAATTACATGGAGTTTGTTCCATAGATGGCGTTTTTCATTCTTTAGATATTACAAAAGCGGAAGTTCACGATGTTCATTTTTTGAAAAACATAAAACAACAAATGTCTGATTGTGTGTTGCTTGGAGATAGAGGTTACTTGTCCCAAAGCATTCAATTAGATTTATTTCAAACGGTAAATATCATATTAGAAACGCCAAAAAGATCTAATCAAAAGGATTATAACCCACAACCTTATATTTTTAGGAAATCAAGAAAAAGAATTGAAACATTATTTTCACAATTATGCGACCAGTTTAGAATTAGAAACAATTATGCTAAAACTTTTGAAGGTTTTAAAACAAGAATTTTAGCGAAAATAACAGCATTGACATTGGTTCAATATATCAATAAATTCATTTTTGATAGACCAATAAATAATATTAAAAATCAAATAATTTAATTACACCCAACGGGTT
>JAYTNO010000123.1:0-4260 GCA_043748275.1 Flavobacterium sp.
GTATTCATAAAAATAGTTGCTGTGTATATAAGTCCTGCAATTCCTAATAATGTTAGGATAGCTCCAAAAATTCTTTTAATGTTCATACCTTTTTTTTTAAATTGTTTATTAAATATCTTCAAGTGGTTGACGTCTTTTGTCTTTGAGTTGTTTGAAATGAGATGGTGACAAGCCTGTAACTTTTTTGAACTGGCTAGACAAATGGGCTACACTACTATATCCCATTTTCCAAGCTATTTCAGTAACATTATGTTCGCCATAAATTATCAATTCTTTGATACGCTCCACTTTATGCGAAATGATAAATTGTTCTATTGTAGTTCCTTGAACTTCTGAAAATAAATTGGCGAGATAGGTATAATTATGTTCCAGTTTTTCTGATAAAAAATCCGAAAAATTTATTTTCATATTTTCATCAGTGTGATGCACCATTTGTATGATAATATTTTTTATTTTTTCAATAATAATGGCTCTTTTATCATCCATTAATTCAAAACCTATATCTAGTAAACCAGCTTTAAGCAATTGTCTTTTTTCGAGAGAAATATTTTCCATTATATCAACTACGCCCAAATCGACCATTATAAAATGCAATCCAAATTTTTTAAGCTCTTCTTTTACCGCTGTTTTACAACGATTGCTAACCATATATTTAATGTATAGTTTCATATTTTGTTTTTAAAGTCTATTTGAGCTTACTATTTGTAGCATAAAGAAATGATTAGCAATACTCTTTGGGAGATTTTTCAAATTTGGAACTATTCCAGTTATGACAAAGGTGGTTTAATATAAGTTAAAATAGTTATATCACAATTTTTAAAAGTTATATAATTCATAGAAATTTTTAACTTTTAAAGTTTGCAAATTCTTTTTTGCTAACTTCGTCATTAAGAAAAAACCTTTATAAAAAAGTTGTAATTGAAAATGAAAAAGAAAATAATTTTTACAGAAAATGCTCCGTCACCTATTGGACCTTATAACCAAGCCGTTTTAAAAGGAAATACACTTTATACTTCGGGACAAATTGCTTTGAATCCTGAAACAATGGAGTTGGTGCTAAATGATATTGAAGCAGAGACTAAACAAGTTATGGAGAATATGAAAGCCGTACTTGAAGCAGCCGAAATGACTTTTGAAAATGTAGTAAAAACCTCTATTTTTATTATGAATATGAATGATTTTGCAAAAATAAATAGTGTATATGCTAGTTATTTTGATCAAGATAATGCTCCTGCTCGCGAAACCGTTCAAGTTGCTGGTTTACCAAAAGGAGTGAATATTGAAATTTCTATGATTGCAGAGCAATAGCATTTAATAGTAATTGTGCTGTAGCTTCGTTTGTTGCCAATGGTATATTGTGTACATCACAAACCCTTATTAGCATATTGATATCTACTTCGTGAGGATGGCTGGAATTTGGGTCTTTAAAAAAAATAACCATTTTTGTTTTTCCTTCGGCAACACGAGCAGCTATTTGGGCATCGCCACCCATTGGACCAGAAAGCATTTTTTTTACTTTAAATCCTGCATTTTCTGCTTGACCTCCAGTAGTTCCTGTAGCAATAAGTTTTATGTTTTCTGCACGAAGCAATGCTTTGTTTTTGTTTAAAAACTGAACCATATCGGTTTTCATTCTATCGTGAGCTATTATTGCAATTTCCATAATTATTTATTTAATACAAAAATAAAAAAACCTGACAGTTTTGTCAGGTTTATATATTATTTGTTGATAGAATGATATTGTATAAGACCGTCTATTGGTCTACGTAATACATTTCCAATTTTTATGTCGTGTTTTTTTAGTTTTTCTTCTAACTCCTCTTTGAGATAAAAGGCGATTGAACCTATAAAATGCACTGGAACATTTGTATAGTTATCATATTGTTTGATATAATTATCTATAAAATCATCTAGTTCTTCGTTGATGTATTTTTTGCAAAAATCAGAAGTTTTATGTTTAATCAAGAACTTGGCAAAGGTGGCTAAATAGGCATTGGGGTTGGGTTCTTTATAAAGATTATGTTTGATATAATCTGGGTCTACATTGTATTCTTCTTCAAATTCTTTGGCTAGTTCTTTTGGCATTTTATTGAAATAATACCCTCGCAAGAGATGTCTGCCAAATCTATTTCCAGAACAATCATCCATTGCAATATAACCAAGAGATTGTACTTTTTGATGCAAAACTACTCCATCAAAATAGCTACAATTAGATCCTGTTCCTAAAATACAAACGATTGCTTTTTCATTTTTGGGAGTTGTTGCATATACTGCTGCATAGGTATCTTCTTGAACCGAAACGTTTGCTTTTGTAAAATAATTTCTAAAAACTTCGGCTAGAAATTCTTTCATTCTATCAGTACCACATCCTGCACCATAAAAATACAAATGTGATACATTATCCTTGTTATGAGAGATATCGAATTTGTCATCTAGACGTGAAATAATTTCTTCTTTATTGAGTACTTCGGGATTTAATCCTAATGATTGTGTAGTAAATAATACTTTACCATTATCGTCTATTGAAATCCAATCGGCTTTGGTTGAGCCGCTATCTACAAGTAATTTCATTTTTTATTTCTGATTTTAGATTTAGGATTTTTAGATTTCTCGAAAAAGCTAAATGGTTTTGGTTTGGTTTTTTAGCCCAGATAGTAGCGGCATCCTTTCTTGTCTTGAACTTGTTTCAAGATCTTGAAACAAGTTCAAGACAAGAAAGATAGAGCGAATAGCTGGAAATAGCTCCTTAAAATTATTAAGGATAAAAGTAAATAAAAATCCCGAAAATAAATAATTCTCGGGATTTTTTGTGTTATTTTCTTTTAGTTTAATCCAGCAATATGCACTGCTAAATCGATTAGTTTGCTTGAATATCCGTACTCATTATCGTACCAAGATACGATTTTGAAGAAAGTTGAGTTTAGACCAATTCCTGCTTTTGCATCAACAATAGATGTTCTTGAGTCTGACACAAAATCTTGAGAAACCACTTGGTCTTCTGTATATCCTAAAATTCCTTTTAATTCATTTTCAGATGCTTTTTTCAAGACAGCCATAATTTCTTCGTAAGAAGTTTCTTTGGCAACTTTTACGGTTAAATCAACTACAGAAACGTCAACGGTTGGAACACGGAAAGACATACCGGTTAATTTTCCGTTTAATTCTGGAATTACTTTTCCTACTGCTTTTGCAGCACCTGTTGAAGATGGAATAATATTTACAGAAGCAGCACGACCACCTCTCCAATCTTTTCTTGATGGGCCATCTGCCACCATTTGAGTTGAAGTTGAAGCATGAACGGTTGTCATTAAACCTTCAACAATCCCAAAATTATCGTTGATTACTTTAGCCAATGGAGCTATACAATTTGTTGTACAAGAAGCATTAGATACTATTGTATCTGCTGCTGTTGCTTTGGTGTGATTTACTCCCATCACAAACATTGGAGCATCTGCAGATGGAGCTGAAATAATAACTTTTTTTGCACCACCAGCAATGTGAGCACTAGCTGTTTCTATAGTTGTAAAGAAACCTGTACATTCTGCAACAACTTCTACGTCTACATCTTTGTCATCCCATTTGATTAGTTTTGGATCTCTTTCTGCAGTAACTCTAATAAATTTATCATTAACATATAATTGTCCGTCTTTTACTTCAACTTTTCCATTGAAACGTCCGTGAACTGAATCGTATTTTAATAAATATGCTAAATGGTCTACATCTAATAAATCGTTTATAGCAACAACTTCAACATTATCTCTATTGAATGTTTCTCTGAAAACTATTCTTCCTATTCTTCCAAAACCGTTTATTCCTAATTTTACTTTTGACATTTTATTTATTGAATTTTGATATTATTATTTAATTTTTGAAATTGTATTATGTAGACATGATATCTGATACTCTAAGTAACTCTCTGTCTATTTCTGTGTGTCCTTTGATGGCTTGCTCTAAAGGTGTGAGTGCCATTTTATCGTTTAGAATTCCAACCATATAATTTGATTTTCCTTCTAATAAAGATTCTACTGCTTTTACTCCAAGTCGTGATGCTAAAACTCTGTCATAACAAGAAGGCGAACCACCACGTTGCATGTGTCCAAGAACAGAAACACGAATATCATATTCTGGTAAATGTTCTTCTATATAGTCTTTAAGTTCGAATACGCTTTTTCCTATTTTATCTCCTTCGGCAATAACAACTATACTAGATGATTTTCCTGCTGCTTTACTTTTACGTAAGGATTCTAGAAGACGTTCCAA
>JAYTNO010000124.1:0-11023 GCA_043748275.1 Flavobacterium sp.
GTTGATGATGCCACAAATGTAGGGGTAGGTATGACTCCATTGGCTGGTAATAAATTAGACGTAAATGGTAAAACTAGAACTACTAACTTCCAAATGACATCTGGGGCTAATCCTAACTATATTTTACAAAGTGATGCAGCTGGAAATGCATCTTGGGTTCAAAATTCACAAAATTCACTTTCAGTTATAAGAGGAAATTTAAGCGCCAATCAAATACTAACTGCGCCAGCAAGCAATTGGGAAAAAATATCTTATAATACCGAGGCATTTGACACAAATGGAGAATTTACAGGAGGTACTTTTACTTGTACAAAAAATGGATACTACCAAATAAATGCTGGTTATCATACAGATATTACAGGAACTCTTACCCTATTTGGTATTGCTGTTTATGTAAATGGAGTATTATATCAAGAGAATACTCACGACCATAATGGTGGTCAAGTTTCTAGAACAATAAATTGTACAGCTAGCTTAAGCGTTGGTCAAACAGTAGAAATTTATGTTCGTAATCCAGATCTAGGTAGACAAATTGACTCTTTTTCAGGAAAAACATATTTTGAAGTAATACAAATTAGGTAAAAAATAAGAGCTAAAATTCAATAGAATTATAGCTTTTACCAACCTAACCAATAAAAAATATTAATGCTATTATCTTGTATATTTCAAATAATTATTTGTGATTACTCTAGCTTTTAAATCGTGCATTAAGTTATACAGTCCAAAAAAAGTTCTATTTATATATAGGAAATGTTTAGAACCCCTATTGCCATTCATTTTGCGCAATTGGGTATCTTTTGTGAACTCTTCCCCCATTGTAGCAATTGCACCAAAAAATTCATCATCAGAAAAATCAAAATTTTCTTCGTGAAATGGTTTGGTAAACAAACTCAATAACCTATAAAAAATTTCATTAAAATATTTTTTCTCTGATTCTGAATCATCTAATCTTAAAATTTCTAATTCGAATAATTTTTCTTCGAATAAAGTAGGATTATTGATAATTTCAGGATTTGCCAATTCAAAATAAGGATAATAAAACTCATCTGGCACAGCTTTTATACATCCAAAATCAATTGGCATTAAATTACCTTCTTTATCTATCAAAAAATTACCTGGATGAGGATCTGCGTGAACTCTTCGCAATTGATGCATTTGAAACATATAAAAATCCCACAAAGCTTGCCCAATTTTATCTCCTTTTGCTCTATCGGTATTATGTGAGGCAAATTCTGAAAGATGCTCTCCTTCCATCCAATCCATAGTTAGAATTTTAGAAGTGGACAATTCAGGGTAATAATTAGGAAATTTCAAATTTATAATTGCTTTACAATCGTTTGCCATCGCTACACTTTGTTGTAATTCTAAATTATAATCGGTTTCTTCTAATAATTTGTTTTCTACTTCAATAAAATATTTTTCAGAATCTTTCCCTTTCAAATTAAACATTCTTGTTGCAACTGGTTTCACCAATGCTAAATCTGAACTAATACTGTCTGCAACTCCAGGATATTGAATTTTTACCGCTAGTTTTTTACCCTTTTTTGTAGCCGAATGTACTTGACCTATACTTGCAGCATTGATAGAATTTGGCGAAAAAGTATCAAATATTTCTTCTGGAAATTTACCAAGATATTTTTTAAAAGTTTTTCGAACTAATGGTGCTGATAATGGTGGTACAGAAAATTGTGATAACGAAAATTTATCTACATATGCTTGTGGCATAATGCTTTTGTCCATACTCAACATTTGAGCTACTTTAAGTGCACTTCCTTTCAAATTTTGCAATCCATCATAAATATCTTCTGCATTATTTTCGTTCAATTTTTCTTTTGTTAAAGAAGGGTTGATCATTTTCTCGCCATAATAAGCAATATAATTTCCTCCAACTTTCATACCTGTTTTGACTAATTGGCTAGCTCGTTCTATTTTTCCTGTTGGAATTTTATCTAATGTTTTCATTTGTGTTTTTTGAACCTTTTTTTAAAGAAAGTGACGAATTACAGATTACATTTTACGTTCTTTCCAGAGAAATTTACCTAAATCAATTAAACTTTCTAACGGTTTTGTATCTAATAAATCTACTACGGTATTAACTGACTTCTCTATGATGATATCTGTTTTTTCAAATCCTTTTGAGGTGTCATCCATCCAAAATTTTAATATAAATAAAAATTGTATCCAAGCACCTTCAGCAAAAACTGGTTTTGTAATTCTATCAAGATTGATACTTCCTTTTTCAGGATTTGATTCAATTATTTCATTTACAAAATTTTTGAAACTATTTCGAAGTGATTTGAAATCTTTCAAATTCTTGAGACCTAATTTATTTTCTTTTAAAGCATACATAACATAACTTCTATTGAGCGTCAATATTTCGAATAGTGTGAAATATAAAGTCAAAAGTTTGTTTTTGTTTAAATAGGTTTCAAAGGATTCATCTTTATTAATAACTAGTATTGCATTATTAAAAAACTGTACCCAAATTGCTTCACGTAAAGCATCAAATGAGCCAAAGAAAGTATAAAAATCACTTTCTTCAATTTCATTGACTTTACAGAAAGTATAAACATTTAATGGTGTTTTATTATTTTCTAAAACATAATCAATATATAAAGTAATGATACTTAGATCATCAGTAGATTTTTTTTTCGAGGTTGCTTTTTTTGTGGTTGCCATATTTTACCTATTTATAAAGTGATGTAAAGATACTTTTTTTGTTTAACTAAATCGCAATATTATTAAACAAATATTTGTTAAATTTTATAATCGAAACAAAAAAAAGCTGCTTCAAAACGAAACAGCTTTTAATTATTTTTATCAGAAACTTTTATTTTCCGTCTTGTGCGTCTTTTACCATTTTCTCATTTGCGGTAATTGCAAATTCAACTCTTCGGTTTTGACTTCTTCCTTCTGGAGTGTCATTGGTAGCAATAGGATCTGCAATTCCTAATCCGTTTACAGTAAATCGTCCAGAAACTAATCCTTTCCCAGCTAAATAATTTTTTACCGATGCAGCTCTTTCTTCAGACAATTTCAAGTTATATTCTGCTTTACCTGTACTATCTGTATACCCGTAAATTACGATATTGGTATCTGGATAATCCGTAAATACTTTCACTAATTTATCTAAATTTGCTTTAGCAGTTGGTGTTAAAGTTGATTTGTTTGTATCAAATCGAACTGAGTTTTCACCCAAAACTAGTTTAATTCCTTCTCCAACTCTTACTACTTCTGCTCCTGGAAGTGCTGTATCAATTTCTCTTGCTTGCTTATCCATTTTATTACCAATAACTCCACCAGCAACACCACCAATAACGCCACCTAGAACAGCACCCAATGCACCATTACCACCTTTACCAACATTATTACCAAGAATTCCGCCTATTACAGCTCCACCAACGGCTCCAATTCCTGCACCTCTTTGAGTTTTATTTGTATTTTTTACAGCTTCACAACTAGTGAATACTGAACCTGACATTACCACTAATGCAAGTACTATTATTGTAAATTTTTTCATATCTTAATAGAATAATATTATTTTTGAATTTTTTGAAATTGATATACAATATCGGTCATTTTTCCACCAACATTTATTTTATCAACCAATTGAAAAGATTCTCTTGTTTGATTTGCAACACTAAGTATATAACCATCTCTTACTTTTTTGGCTTTTTCACCTGCATCAATTATTTTTAAAACCATTTGACCATCTTTGTTAATGTACCATTTAATTTTTGAATTAAATGAAATACAATCTGCTTTTGTAATTGCCATTTCTCCAGAATCATTATTAGAAATAAATTTCCAAGTGCTTCCTTCAAAACATTTAGAATCAGCGATATCAAAAGAATTAACTTTAAAATATTCTGAGCTAGGATAGCTTACTGACGTAATTGTCCAATCGCCTTTGATAGCAACTTGAGATCTTCTGTCTACAGAAGTGTTTGCAACAGTTGCTTTTGGTTTACAAGAAATCATAAGCAATAGAATCGTACTTAATAATACAATTTTTTTCATAAATAAATTTATTATAATTAGATTACAAATATACAAACCTCATAATTAAAATAATTTATATTATTAAAAAATATGTTTACACAATTCCTATTCAGACAATTTGTCACTTTTATTGATTTGGTACTCTATTTGAAAGCTAAAATACAACAATAAAAAATTTATATTATGACAACAGGAAAAATAAATGTATCGGTAGAAAACATCTTTCCCTTAATCAAAAAATTCTTATACAGCGATCACGAAATTTTCTTGCGCGAATTGGTTTCAAATGGGACTGATGCTACTCTAAAATTAAAACATTTAACTAGTATTGGTGAGGCCAAAGTAGAATATGGCAATCCTATTATTGAAATCAAAATCGATAAAGAAAACAAGAAACTTCACATTATCGATCAAGGATTAGGGATGACTGCTGAGGAGGTTGAAAAGTATATTAATCAAGTTGCATTTTCTGGCGCAGAAGAATTTCTAGATAAATATAAAGATTCTGCCAAAGATTCAGGTATTATTGGTCATTTTGGTTTAGGATTTTATTCTGCTTTTATGGTTGCAGAAAAAGTAGAAATCATCACAAAATCTTTTAAAGACGAACCAGCTGCACATTGGACATGTGATGGAAGCCCAGAATTTACCTTAACAGCTCACGACAAAACTACAAGAGGAACTGAAATTATTCTTCATATTGCTGAAGATTCTCTTGAATTTCTAGAAGAATCTAGAATAAAAAGTTTGTTGAACAAATATAATAAGTTTATGCCAATTCCGATAAAATTCGGAACAAAAACTGAAACTCTTCCTAAACCAGAAGATGCTCCAGAAGATTATAAAGCAGAAACTATTGAAGTTGACAATATAATCAACAATCCTTCTCCAGCTTGGACTAAACAACCTTCTGAACTTTCTGAGGAAGATTATAAAAACTTCTATCACGAGTTATACCCAATGCAATTTGAGGAACCTTTGTTTAACATTCATTTGAATGTTGATTACCCTTTTAATCTAACTGGAATTCTTTATTTCCCGAAACTGGGTTCAGATATGCAAATCCAGAAAGACAAAATTCAGTTATACCAAAATCAAGTTTATGTAACTGATAATGTGGAAGGAATTGTTCCAGAATTTTTAACGATGCTTAAAGGAGTTATTGATTCGCCAGACATTCCGTTGAATGTTTCTCGTTCTTACCTTCAAGCTGATGGTGCTGTAAAGAAAATATCTAATTATATTACTCGTAAAGTTGCTGATAAACTCAAAGCTTTATTTACAGAAAACCGTGAAGATTTTGAAAAAAAATGGAATGATATTAAAATCGTTCTAGAATATGGAATGCTTTCTGAACCAAAATTCTACGAAAAAGCAGGAAGTTTTGTTTTATATCCAACAGTTGATAATACTTATTTTACTCTTGAAGAATTAAAAGAAAAAGTAAATGAAAACCAAACGGACAAAGATGGAAACCTTGTTATTCTTTATGCTGGAAATAAAGAAGCGCAACACTCTTATATAGAAATTGCAAAAGAAAAAGGTTACGAAGTTTTATTACTTGACTCACCAATTATTTCTCATTTGATTCAAAAATTGGAAGCTGATAACGAAAAACTAACTTTTGTTCGTGTAGATGGTGACCATATTGATAATTTAATCAAGAAAGACGAAACTACCATCTCAAAATTATCTGATGTTGAGAAAGAAAATCTAAAAACGGTTTTAGAAGGATTTATCCCAAAACCTACTTATTCTGTTCAGTTAGAAGCAATGGATAGCAATGCTGCACCATTTATTATCACACAACCAGAATTTATGCGTCGTATGAAAGAAATGAGTCAATCTGGTGGTGGCGGAATGTTTGGTATGGGTAATATGCCCGAAATGTATAATTTGGTAGTCAATACCAATTCAGATTTGGCAAATAATATTTTGAATACTACAGACAAATCTGCTCAAGAAAATTTGGTAAAACAAGCTTTAGACTTAGCAAAATTATCTCAAAACCTTTTGAAAGGGGAAGAATTAACCGCTTTTGTAAAAAGAAGTTTTGGGTTGATAAAATAAAAAATGGATTGATAATTTTATAACCTGCAAGCAAAAACTTGTAGGTTTTTTTGTTTAATAATTTATTGTTTTTGTTAAACATAATAATTTTATTACTACATTTGTTAAATACTAATTAAAACAATCTGAGATGTTTAACAAATTTAAAAAATCTGAATTATTTATATTATTTATAGTAATCTTATTAATTTTTACATCAGAATACTATTATGTTGTACTTGAAAATCTAGAACGCGCCATTTTTATCGGATTATGGCCGCCAACAATTATTGGATTATTAATATTTTTTAACCTTAAACTTAAAAAGTAAAATATGAAAAATCTTGACATCATAATTTTAACATTAATTGTAGTTTTTTGTTTTATAACATTTTTCATTTCTACTTTCAGGGCATTTGAAAGTGTTGGAAAAATTGATGAGGCATATGCCAAGAGAGGTATAATTTCAAGGTTTCTTGCTTATCTAGAAAGTTTGGTTAAAGATTAAAAGGATTTAGACGGAACTGGATTTTAATTTTTAATCATTAATTTATAATTTTTGTAAATTAAATTTAGTATTGAATCAAATTGGTTCTAATTAACTTTCAACTCTTTTCATACTTCTGAAAACATAAAATTACTTTGTATTTTTTTTATAAAAAAATTGATTTTGTAAAAAGAAAAACGAACTTTGAAAAAATGACAAACTACACAAAATGAATCTTTCATTAGAAACTCCAGCTTTACTTTTTTCTGCAACTTCATTAATATTATTAGCATATACTAATCGGTTTTTGACTATTGCTCAAATCATTAGAAGTTTAAAAAAAACCTATGATCTTGATCGAAACAGAAGTATTTTACTAGAAATAAAAAATCTAAATCTAAGACTTACACTTATTCGCTATATGCAAATGTTTGGCGTATTATGTTTGTTTTTATCCGTATTTGCAATGCTTTTATTATTTATAAAACAACAAGAAATAGGCATCTATCTATTTGGATTAAGTTTATTTTGTTTGTTGATTTCATTAGGAATTTCCTTTTGGGAAATAAGTATTTCTGTCAATGCCCTAAAATTGCATCTAAAAGACTTAATTGAGAATGAAAAAAATTAATTTATATTAAAATGAAAAAAAAATGAAAAATCCCCATGTATGGGGATTTTTTTTGTTAATTTAATTGCTCAACTTTGTAATGTATAACTTTAAATTAAATCAACATGGGACATTTAACGTACACTTCTAGTTTGGTAAACTTCGATGCTGCAAATAAACTAATAAACATTGAAGTTTATTTGCCAAAAGAAACACTTACAAATACTTACACAATTGAACCTACCTACAATTTATCAAAAAAAATAAACGGAGTTGATGTAAATGCTGTTTTTTGCCATATGACTGACAATGATGGCGAAATATTATATGGTGATGCTATTTTTCCTGTAGAAATTGATGTGTCAAAACTTACTGATTATGTTGCGCCAGATGCAGTAAATTATAATTTTGGTATCAATAGCACGCTTGTTTTTGTGTTTCATCTTAACACCACACCTGTACCAATGATTGATATTGATTATATTTTTGATAATTTAGAAGATTTTATAAAAATGGCAGCTATTGGTCCGTCTTCAATGATTTTTAAAAATATAGGTAAACCAAGAGTTATAGCATTTACTGAGATGTAGAAAAAATGAAAATAATTACATCAATATTCTTTAAAATAATTTTACTTATAGCGCTAATGCTATCAAGTACAACAAACTATGCTCAAAAATTAGAATTTAAAAAAATTGATACTTTAATAGAGCAAGGAAAAAATTATAGTGCTTTAAAAATTCTAGAAGAATATCAAAAGAGAAATGTTTCTGTATATGATTTAGGACAAATATATTATTACATCGCCAAAGCAAACGATAATGAGAATCATCAAGATGAGGCATTTAAGTATTTTATAAAAGCAAGGACTCAATTTATTAAAACAGATAGTATAGAAAAAGCAATGTGGGTAAATATTGATATTGGAGAATCTTTAGGATTGGTCAATTCAAATTCTGAAACACAATTTAAATATATTAAAACCAGTATAGACTATGCTTTAAAAAATAAAAAATACAAACTCGCTGCATTAGCGTATCAGAAATATGCTATGGAGTTTTTATTTAAAGCAAATGATGGATTTGGTAATAAAAAAGAATTAATAAAGCAAGGTCAATTAAATTTATATAAAGCTAAATATTATAATTCACTGGCTAATGATGATGCAACCTTATATAATATTTATTATAGTATCATAAAATTACATAATATTTTATTACATAATCAAGATTCTGCATTATTTTATGTCGAAAAATCATATGCTCTCGCTAAATTAAAAAATAACACCTATGATATTTTTACTAGTTTGGTAAATAAAGCTGAAGTATATAAACATCAGAAAAAACCTCTTAAAGCAATTGAAGTATTGAAAATGGCAAATGAGTTACCTATCACAAAATATGTAAATAAATCTCGTAGTGTTAATTTTCTTTTCTTATCAGGTAATTACAGAAGAATTGGCGACTATAAAAATGCCTATTATGCATTAGATAGTTGTCATATATTATTAGACAAAGACAATTATGATGAGCAAGCAGTTCGCATGGGTGAACAAGAAACAAGATTCAAAACACAAGAAAAAGTAATTGAAAACTTATCTTTAAAAAACAAATTACAAAAATCACAGTTAATTACTTATTCTATTTTAGCGCTACTATTTGTTGGTATTCTTGTTGGTATTCTTGCTTTAAAAAACATTTCTAAAAAACGAAAAATAGCCGAACAAGAAAAACTCATCGAAACTCAAAAACTAGAAAAAACGTTGAAGGAACAAGAGCTTCATCAAATAGATTTAATGCTTGAAACACAAGAAAAAGAACGCCAAAACATTGCCAACGAACTTCATGACAATCTTGGTAGTATGCTTGCTACACTAAAACTCAATTTTCAGAATTTAAAAAGAAATGAAGATAAAATAGATGTAAACTATAATCTTCTTTATGAAAAGACCGATGAACTTATAGAAGAAACTTATCAAAAAGTACGCAATATTACGCATCTCAAAAACCTTGGAGTTATAGGAAATCAGGGATTGTTGCTTTCTGTAAAAAAAATGGCAGAAAAAATGAGTGTCCTAGAGAAAATAAAATTCAATGTAATTCCGTTTGGTCTTGAAGAACGATTAGAAAACAAGCTGGAAGTTACCTTGTTTAGAATGATACAAGAATTGTGTACCAATATTATAAAATATGCCAGCGCCACAGAAGTCAATATTTATCTTACCCAAAACGACGGAGAAGATATTAATATAATGATAGAAGACAATGGTAAAGGATTTGATCCTAAAAAAATAATTCAAAAAGACGGAATTGGTTTGCCAACTATAGAACGAAAAGTAGAACAAATGGGTGGCACATTCAATATAGATTCTACGATTTCTAAAGGAACAACAATAATAATAGACATACCATTATGATAACAGTAGTAATTGCCGAGGACCACCAATCACTCATTGATGGCATCAAATTGTTTTTGAAAAACGAAGAAGATATTGCTATTATTGGTGAAGCCAATGATGGTGAAGCGCTCATAGAACTCGTTAGAAGCAAAAGACCTCAAGTGGTACTCACAGATATTCGTATGCCAAAATGCGACGGAATATGTGCAACCAAAAAAATCAAAGAAGAGTTTCCTGAAACAAAAGTTATTGCATTTACAATGTTCGAACAAAACGATGCTATAGATCAAATGATGATTGCCGGTGCCTCAGGATATGTAGTGAAAAATTCATCTTTAGATAAAGTAATAGAAGCCATTCGAGCAGTTGCAAGAAATGAAAAATATTTTGATGATTCTGTTCATTCAAAGGATGATGTTAGTAATGAAGAAATTATTTTGAGTAATCGTGAAAAAGAAATTCTAAAACTTGTTGGCGAAGGAAAAACTTCGAACGAAATTTCAACGTTGTTAGGAATTGGAAAAAGTACGGTAGACACGCACCGAAAAAATATCATAAAAAAAATAAATTTACACGGAAAAACAGAACTTTTAAGATTTGCAGTAGAGCGCAAGTATGATTTTTAAAGGAATTTTTAAAGAAAATCAACCACAAAAAACAAATTGAAAAAAAATTGAAAAATCCCCATGGTTGGGGATTTTTTTGTGGTTTTTATTTTTGAAATTTGTAATGTATAATAATTAAATAATTATCATTATGGAAACTACAATAACTACTTTCGACATTATCTCTAGTTTGATCATAATAGGAATTCTAGCCATTGTTGGTCAAGAAATCAAAATTATTATATCGATTATAAAACTCAACAATAAAATCAAATCTCATATTGAAGAGAAAAAAATTTTCAAAAAAAATAAAATTTTTATTGGCATCTTCATTGGGTTTATTGTAACAACTATAGCCTTTTTAGTAAAACTATCTGAATCTAAAATATTTATTTTTGAACTCTTTATTGCCTTTATTTTAGTAGGCTTTTTTAGTATAAAATTTATGAAACGTGTCCTATAATAAAGTATAAAGTGTCTAAAATAAAAAAAATATAACCTCAAAACCAATAACTCATAACTATCCTATATCTTTGTCCGCTTTTTAAAAATCAAAAAATGACAAAGAATTCATTATTAAAAGGAGTAATACTCGTAGGATTGGGCGCAACAAGTTACGGTATGCTTGCAACATTTGTAAAAATGGCTTATGCAGAAGGCTATACAACTGCCGAAGTTACTTCTTCACAATTTATATTAGGAATAATCGGAATCTTAATAATCAATCTATTTCAAAAAAATAAAAATAGAGAAGCAGTTGTAAAAGCGACTTCAAATAACATTTTTCAGTTAATGCTTGCCGGAAGTTCACTTGGTATGACTAGTGTTTTTTATTATTTATGCGTTCGATATATTGATGTTTCTATAGCAAT
>JAYTNO010000125.1:0-1517 GCA_043748275.1 Flavobacterium sp.
ATCATCAAAAAAACGAAAGGTGAAAAAGAGGCAGATAAATTCATTTTGAAAAATATTTCAAACCCCAGCTTAAGACGTGAGGCCATTGAAAAAGAATTAAAAAATAAAAAGTATAAAAAAGCAATTTCCTTAGCAAAAGATGGAATAAAATCTGATGAAGAGAATAAACCGGGTTTAGCATTGGAATGGTATGACTGGTTGCTGCAGATTGCCCAAGCAGAAAAGGATAAAGAAAAGATTATTGAATATGCACGTTTACTTTTTATTAATAATTTTAGACAAGAACAGGATTATTACCATCTTTTGAAAAACACTGTTAAGGCAAATCTTTGGAACTCCTTTGTAGAAAATATAATCAAAGACATCTCAGCTACAAATAATTGGTTTAATTTTGATTCGGTTGCTAAAATATTTATCACAGAAGAATGGTGGGGAAGATTACTTGAACTTATTAAACAAAACCCCTCATTAAACTATATTGAAAACTACGAAAAATTTCTATCAAAAGATTATTCAGATGAATTGATACAACTTTATTCTGACGCTATTATTATACAAATGAAAAACAGTACAGGAAGAATCCATTACCGGACTGCATGCAAATATTTACGTAGAATGATAAAATTGGGCGGTAGAAAATATGTAGAAAAAATAATTGCCGATTTCAGGATTCAATATCCGCACCGTAAAGCTTTAATGCAAGAATTGGATCAAGTTTAAATTATAATGTAAGTTAAGTTGATTATAATGGTTATTCAAAAAATAGCAATTTAGTGTAACATTATTTATACATACTTTCCCATTTATTGTTAACAATCCACTATATTTTGACGACGAAAAATCAAAACATTCTTTTTGTTACTTTATTTAAGATAAATTAAAAATAATTACTTTACCAAAGTTGTTTTATAATTTACTCACAAATTGAAAACATCCAATTTATATTGTACTTGATTCTTTGTCATTTTTTAATAGATTTGTATAAAACTATTTTAGTGCAAGACCAAATAATAACATGAACATCCTAACCACAATCCTACTCGTAATGCTCTGCATTCTTGCTTTGATTTTAATCTTTGCGCTTTTCATGAAGAAGAATCATTATGCAAAATCCGATATTATCATCAATGCTCCTCGACAAAGAATATTTGACTATGTAAAGTTGATCAAAAATCAAGAGACGTTCAACAAAAATGCAATGGCCGATCCCGATAGGATAAATGAATTCAAAGGAATAGACGGAACAGTAGGATTCATTTACTCCTGGAGTGGGAATAAAAATGCCGGTGAAGGACAAAAAGAGATAATGAAAATAGATGAAGGAAAAAGAATAGAAATGGAAATTCGTTTTGTAAAACCTATGAAAGCTATTGGACATCTAATTATGGAAACAGAATCTATATCCGTTAATCAAACAAAAGTATCGTGGAGCAATTCCGGCTTCCTTAATTATCCGTTGAATATTATGATACCAATAATGGAAAAACATGTTGCAAAAGACATGAATAGTAGCTTGT
>JAYTNO010000126.1:0-23984 GCA_043748275.1 Flavobacterium sp.
AGTTTTACGCATTCAAGTTTAAATGCATAATTATACTTTACTTTTCTTTCCATAAAAATACCCCCAAATAGTGTCTAACTTTTTGGGGGCAGTCTAAAACTTTCAGGATTTTTTTTTATTCGTTATGCAAAAAGGATTGTCTGTTGAGCAGTGTTTCTTCACTTTCTACGTGATTGATATCGGGTATGCAACAATCTACAGGACAAACAGCTGCGCATTGTGGCTCATCGTGAAACCCTTTACACTCGGTACATTTACCAGGAACAATATAATAAATATCATCCGAAATTGGTGTTTGTGCATCTTCAGCATCTACTGTCGTTCCGTCAGGCAAAACTACTTTCCCTTTTAGTTTGGTACCATCTTTATACCTCCAATCATCTGCGCCTTCATAGATTGCCGTATTGGGACATTCTGGTTCACAAGCGCCACAGTTAATACATTCGTCTGTTATTATAATTGCCATTTTTATTGTCTTAAAGTTGATAAAGTCTTATTGTCTTAAAGCAAATTTGTCCTAATCTCATTGATTTTGCAATCTTTTGACCTTATGACTTTTGACTTTAGACTAAATAAGCCTTATTTTTGTGCAAAATTACAATCAAAACTTGTTATAAACAAATAAACAAATGTTACAAAACGATAAAAAAAGAAGTTTTATAGAATTGGGTAAATTCCTAAGTCAGTTTTCTTTGGATGCTTCAATCAAAAATGAAACTGTTTTGCACAACGATTTGTTTTTTCAACCTTTTTTAGATCTTATACAACTGTCGCAATCGCATAATGGTTGGTACACACCAGAGCAAGTTTATTTTGCTATTGAATCCTGGAGTGAAGCTTTGACAGAAGAAAATTTAAACCAATGGTTATCCTCTTATACTTTTGATACATCAACACAAAAATCGGTAGGATTAATTTTGGCTGGAAATATTCCTTTGGTAGGATTTCACGATTTTCTTTCGGTTTTGATTTCCGGACATCAAGTATTGGTTAAAACCTCTTCAAATGACCAACATTTATTGCCCTTTTTGGCAAAATATTTAATTGCAGCAGCACCTATTTTAGAAAATGACATTCAATTTGTTAAAGGAAAATTAGAACATTTTGATGCTGTAATTGCTACTGGAAGTAATAATACTGCACGTTATTTTGACTATTATTTTAAAGACAAACCAAGTATTATTAGAAGAAATAGAAACTCAATTGCAGTTCTCAACGGACAAGAATCGACTCAAGATTTAGAAAATTTAGGAGAAGATATTTTTAGATATTTTGGTTTGGGTTGCAGAAATGTTTCTAAATTATTTGTACCCAAAGGATATGATTTTACCTCCTTTTTTGAGGCAATTTTCAAATATCAAGACATTATACATTATGAAAAATATGCCAACAATTATGATTATAACAAGGCTGTTTTCTTGATGAGTAATTTCAAATTATTAGATAATGGATTCCTAACCATCAAAGAAGATGCGAGTTACGCCTCTCCTATTTCTAGTGTTTTTTATGAATTTTATGAAAATTTAGAAGCAATTCAAACCCGATTGGCTGAAGAAAACGAACAAATACAATGTATTGTTTCAAATGATTTAGTTCAAAACAGCATCCCATTTGGAAGCACCCAAAAACCCAAACTTTGGGATTATGCAGATAATGTAGATACTTTAAAATTTTTAAAAGGTATTTGATTATTTTTTGTAAATTTGGTTGAAAGCAATCAAAATGAAAAAAATTACTGTAATATTCGCCATTATTTTTAGTTTTTGTTCTTGTTATGCTCAAATACTAACGCCATTTTATCCAACAACAGAAGTAAGTGGCTATAACTTTGGAAACGAATTAGATGTTTTTAACAATGAGATTGTAGTTTCAAGTCTTCCTTCACCATTAATTTTACCTTCACCAGGAAAAGTATATGTTTTTGGCTATAATAATGGTGCATTAGAACAAGAGAATGTTTTTTATCCCACAGATGTTCAAAACAATGATGGCTTTGGATATTCCTTATCAATAAACAATGATTTTATTGCTATTGCTGCTCCAGCCCAAGATTCTAATCTAGAAAATACTGGTGCAACCTATTTGTATAAAAAAGCAAACAATCAATGGCAGTTTTTACAAAAAATAACGGCTTCTGATGCTGAAGCTTTTGATTATTTTGGAAGTAAAGTAAAAATTGTTAACAATCTCTTATTTATTGCCGCAGCTGGAGATGAACCGATTGGACAATCATCAACAACAAATAATGGCTCTGTTTCAGTGTATGCATTTAATGGTACTGAATGGGTTTTTTCTGAAAAAATCACAATAGATTTATCTCTTGGCTTTGGAGGAAAAATTGAAGCCGATAATACTAAAATTATCATTTCTAGTAATGGTGGTTCAAACACTACGACTAACTTTTCATTACATACTTACCTAATAGAAAATACCAATGTCACCTTTCAAAATTCAATAGAATTAGGAAATTTAGAAGAATCTATAGCCGATTTTAGTTTGTCAAATAATCATCTTTATGTTTTATCAAGTCCATTTTCACAATATGAAGTAGTATCGGAATACACAGAAGATTTGTCTGGAAATTGGATTATAATTAATTCCTTTGAAACCATTCAAAGTGATCAAATATTTTCAAAAATAGAAGTCAATAATGATAATGTTTATGTTGGATCTACTGGATACTTTTTACAATTTATGAGGAATTTTCCGGTTTTACATTATAAAAAAAATGGTGCAAATTGGGATTATCAAAATTCAATTTATGGTTTAGGACCAAATATGATAGATGATTATTTTGGAGCTACTATCGCAAGTTCTAACAATTTACTAGTTGTTGGTGCCAGAACTGAAGGAGAAATTTTACCATTGGGAAAAGCCTATTGTATTGATGTTACTTTAGCTACCAATGAATTTGAAAAAAAATCAAGTTCTATATATCCGAATCCAACGCATAATTTTATTACAATCCAAAACAACACTTCAACTACTTTGGATGCTATAGAAGTATATTCTGTTTCAGGAAATTTACTTTTTACTGAAACCAATACTTTTAAACTTTTGTCATTAGATAAATTATCACAAGGCATTTATTTTTTAAAATTAAAATATCATAACTCTTTATCTGAAACACATAAAATTATAAAAAACTAATTTTCTGCTCAACTAAAACGTTTTTGTTAATAACATCAACTAATTATTAATAAAAATAACAACAATTTACACTTCTATTTCCGAAATTTGCAACTTAATTTTCGCAAATAGTATCTCTAATGAAAATACATAATTACAGCGCTGGACCTTGCATTTTACCTCAAGAAGTTTTTGAAAAATCAGCAGAAGCCGTTTTAAATTATAATAATACGGGGTTATCCTTGTTAGAAATGTCCCATCGTAGCAAAGAATTTGTTGCTATTATGGATGAAGTAAGAGCTTTGGCTCTCGATTTATTAGGACTTACTGGCAAAGGATATCAAGCCCTTTTTTTACAAGGTGGAGCAAGTTTAGAATTTTTGATGGTTCCTTATAACGTAATGAAAGAAAATGGCAAAGCGGCTTATCTAGACACTGGTGTTTGGGCAAGTGGTGCTATAAAAGAAGCGAAGTTGTTTGGTGAAACGGTAGTTGTAGCCTCCTCTAAAGAAGAAAACTATTCGCACATTCCAAAAAATTATACGGTTCCTAGTGATGCTGATTATTTTCATACCACGAGTAACAATACCATTTATGGTACTCAAATAAAATCTTTTCCAGAAACCAAAGTTCCAATGGTTTGTGATATGAGTTCTGATATATTTTCACGAGTGTTAGATTTCTCAAAATTTGATTTGATTTATGCTGGTGCTCAAAAAAATATGGGTGCTGCAGGAACCACTTTGGTTGTAGTCAAAGAATCGATATTGGGACAATCAGGAAGAACTATACCGAGTATATTAGATTATGAAAAACATATCAAAGCAGAAAGTATGTATAACACACCTTCTGTTTTTGCAGTTTACACATGTCTTCTTACTTTGCAATGGCTCAAAAACATGGGTGGAATTCCTGCCATAGAAAAAATAAATAATGCCAAAGCGACTTTATTATACAATGAAATTGACCGAAACCCTTATTTTAAAGGAACAGCTGCAAAAGAAGACAGAAGCAATATGAATGCTACTTTCTTATTAGAAAATCCGGAACATCAAGAAGCATTTGATAAAATGTGGAAAGCTGCAGGAATTTCTGGAATTACCGGACATCGTTCGGTTGGTGGTTATCGTGCCTCAATGTACAATGCTTTGCCTATAGAAAGTGTACAGGTTTTGGTAGATGTTATGAAAGATTTTGAAAGTAAACAATAATAGTAAACGTTTTTAAAAGATACTATCTCTAAAAAACTAAAAAGAAATAAATATAAAATGAAAGTATTAGCCAACGATGGAATTTCTAAAAGTGGTATCAAAGCATTAGAAAAAGGTGGTTTTGAAGTAATTACAACTAAAGTAGCTCAAGAACAAGTTGCCAGTTTTGTCAACGAACATCACATAAGTGTTGTTTTGGTAAGAAGTGCTACTAAAGTTCGTCAAGATATAATTGATAATTGTCCAAGTCTGAAAATTATTGGCCGTGGTGGTGTTGGTATGGACAATATTGATGTCGATTATGCACGATCAAAAGGAATTCATGTTATCAACACACCAGCATCGTCTTCTGAAAGTGTAGCCGAATTAGTATTTGCACATTTATTTTCTGGTGTCCGTTTTTTACACGATGCTAATAGAAATATGCCTCTAGAAGGAGATTCTAATTTTGAAGGATTAAAAAAAGCCTATGCAAACGGAATTGAATTGCGTGGAAAAACATTAGGTATTATAGGTTTTGGTCGTATTGGTCAAGCAACTGCAAAAATGGCTTTAGGATTGGGTATGAAAGTCATTGCTTCTGATAAGTTTGTCGGAAAAGCAGATGTGAAAGTAGATTTTTATAATGGTCAATTCATAAATGTTGAAATCGAAACCGAACCAACCGAAGATGTTTTTAGACATTCAGATTTTATTACCTTACACGTTCCTGCTCAAGATGGGTATGTTATCAGTACTGAAGAATTGGCGATGATGAAAGACAATGTAGGAATTATTAATTGTTCTCGTGGTGGTGTTATTGATGAAGTTGCCTTGATTGAAGCATTAGATAATGGTAAAGTATTATTTGCTGGACTTGATGTTTTTGAAAACGAACCAACACCAGAAATTCAAATTTTGATGCATCCAAAAATTTCATTAACACCGCATATTGGTGCTGCAACACTAGAAGCACAGGATCGAATTGGAACCGAATTGGCAGAACAAATTATAAGTCTATTAAAATCAGACAAATAAATATTTATTAATTATTATATTTAATTCTTTTTTTAATTAAGTTTGTTTCCTAATTTTTAATAAATACAAAAAATGTTTGATCAATTAACAGATTTAGTAAAACAATTTGGTGGAGATGCAGTAGTTAATAATACAGCAGTACCTAATGAACAAAATGAAGCGGTAATGAACGAAGCAAGTAGTTCTATTATTGACGGATTAAAAAACATGGTAGCTCAAGGTAATATTTCAGATTTAGCTGGACTTTTTCAAGGAAACAATGCTGGTGATGCTTCAAATCCTGTTGTGCAAAAGTTAACAGAACAATTAACTGGTAGTTTGGGTGAAAAATTTGGCTTAAGTCAAGAAGCTTCATCAGGAGTTGCTGGTAGTTTAATTCCAAAAGTATTAGGTTCATTAATAGGAAATGCAAAAGACCCAAACCAAAAAGGTTTTGAAGTTTCAGATATTATCAATGCAATTTCTGGAGGTAGTGGAAACTCAGGTTTGATGGATGCTGTGTCTAAATATGGTGGACAATTTGGTCTTGACCAAGATGGTGATGGAAAAGTAGGTATGAGTGATGCAGTTGCTGCTGTAACAAAAAACAGTGGTGGACTTGGTGGTTTGCTAGGAAAAATTTTCGGAAAATAAGATAACATTTATTTATAAAAAAAAAGCAAATTATAATTAGGACAATCAAAATTCCTTTCTATATTTGTAATAATAAAAATAATGATGAATACAATTTTAAAAAATACTTGGTGGTGGAATACTTTACGTCAAACGTCGTGAAATAGTCCGTTATTGTATTTTTTAATCTAAATATATAAAAAGGCTTGTCAATCACGACAAGCCTTTTTTTTTGCTAAAAACTAATATGCTATGAAACAATATACCTTCAAAACTCAATTCAAACAAATACTTGCTGACACTATTACGCCAGTCAGTATTTATTTGAAAATTAGAGATAAATTCCCCAATAGTTTGCTATTAGAAAGTAGTGATTATCATGCCAATGACAATAGTTTTTCATATATCTGTTGCAATCCTATTGCTTCTATAAAAATAGAAAACAATACGATTATCAAATCATTTCCAGATGGTTTATCACAACAAATTTCTATTGATTCGCAGACAAATATTACCGAAAACATTCAAGAATTTGCTTCTCAATTCAAATCAGAAAGTAATGATTTTAAATTCATCAATAACGGATTATTTGGCTATATTTCTTATGATGCTATTCAATATTTTGATACAATAACAATCGACAAAAAAGGAAGTAACGTTCAAATTCCTGATCTTTATTATGCCGTATATCAAAATATTATTGCCATTAATCATTTTAAAAATGAAGCTTATATATTCTGTCATTCCGTACAAGATGAAAATAATATTGCTGCTATTGAACAAATATTGCAAACTCGCAATTTTCCAACCTATTCCTTTTCTTTAGTGAATGAAAGTCAATCAAATTTAACGGATAATGAATTTAGAAACAAAGTGACTTTGGCAAAAAAACATTGTTATCGTGGTGATGTTTTTCAACTGGTTTTGTCTCGTAGATTTTCTCAAGAATTCAAAGGTGACGAGTTTAATGTGTATAGAGCACTTAGAAGCATTAACCCTTCACCCTATTTGTTCTTTTTTGATTATGGGGATTTTAAAATTATGGGGTCTTCACCAGAAGCACAATTGGTGATAAAAAATAGAAAAGCGGAGATTCATCCCATTGCAGGTACTTTTAAACGAACGGGCAATGACGAACAAGATACCCTACTCGCCAAACAATTGACTGAAGATAAAAAAGAAAATGCAGAACATGTAATGCTAGTAGATTTGGCCAGAAATGACTTGAGTAGAAACTGTACAAATGTTCTTGTGGAGAATTATAAAGAAGTTCAATTTTTTTCACACGTTATTCATTTGGTTTCAAAAGTGACGGGACAAATGCAAGAAAAAGCCTCTACAATGCAAGTAGTTGCAGACACTTTTCCTGCGGGTACTTTATCTGGCGCACCAAAACACAAAGCAATTGAGCTTATAGAAAAATACGAAAATACCAATAGAAGTTTTTATGGTGGTGCTATAGGTTTTATGGATTTTGAAGGCAACTTTAATCACGCCATTATGATACGCACTTTTTTGAGTAAAAATCACCAACTTCATTATCAAGCTGGAGCTGGAATTGTTGCAAGCTCCGATGAGGAAAATGAGTTACAAGAAGTATATCATAAATTAGGTGCTTTAAATAAAGCCCTTGTTTTAGCAGAAAAAATTTAATTAGAAAAATAAAAATAGGATACAAAATGAAAATTTTAGTCATAGACAATTACGATAGTTTTACTTATAATTTGGTACATTATCTTGAAGATTTAAATTGCGAGGTTACAGTATTTCTCAATGATGAATTTGACATTGATGAAATAAAATCTTTCGATAAAATACTCATTTCTCCTGGACCAGGAATTCCAGATGAAGCAGGTCTGTTAAAAGAAGTCATACAAACTTATGCAGCAACTAAAAGTATTCTTGGAGTATGTTTAGGACTGCAAGCCATTGGTGAAGTTTTTGGCGGTTCGCTTATCAATCTAAAAGAGGTATATCATGGCGTAGCTACTACCATTACGATTACTTCAGATAATGAACCTTTATTTGAGGGTTTAGAAAAACAAATTGAAGTAGGACGCTATCACTCGTGGGTTGTTGATACTAATGATTTTCCAGATGCATTAGAAATTACATCTGTAGACGAAAATGGTCAAATAATGTCCCTCAAACATAAAATTTATGATGTTCGTGGGGTACAATTTCATCCTGAGAGTATTTTAACTCCTGACGGAAAAAAAATTTTAGAAAATTGGGTTTCTCATTAAAATTTTATATTAAAAGTTGAAATCAAAATAAACCTTAAAACATGAAAAATATCCTCAATAGATTAATAAATCACGAAGTCCTTTCTCAAATTGAGGCTAAAGAAGTCTTGGTTAATATTTCAAATGGCAGTTATAACCCTTCACAAATAGCGAGTTTTTTGACCGTCTTTATGATGCGAAATATTACCATTGAAGAGCTTTCAGGATTTCGAGAAGCACTATTAGAATTGTGCATTCCTATTGATTTTTCAGCTTATAATACCATTGATTTATGCGGAACTGGTGGTGACGGAAAAGACACTTTCAACATTTCTACCTTAGCTTCTTTTGTAACTGCTGGAACAGGAATTAAAGTTGCTAAACACGGTAATTATGGCGTTTCATCCATATCTGGTTCTAGCAATGTTATGGAGAAATTAGGAGTAAAATTCAGTAACGATAGTAACTTTCTTGAAAAATGTATCGATCAAGCGGGCATCAGTATTCTACACGCACCATTGTTTCATCCTGCAATGAAAAATGTAGCACCTATTCGAAAAGAACTAGCCGTAAAAACATTTTTTAATATGCTTGGCCCAATGGTAAATCCGAGTTTCTCAAAAAATCAATTGGTAGGTGTTTTCAATCTCGAATTGGCTAGGATGTATAGTTACTTATATCAAAACACCGATACAAATTTCACCATTTTGCATAGTCTTGATGGTTATGACGAAATTTCTTTAACGGGCAATACCAAAACCATCTCAAATACTATGGAAGGTATGCTCAAACCCGAAAGTTTTGGTGTCAATCAATTAACACAAGAGGATATAAAAGGAGGAACAACAATTGATGAATCGGCTCAACTATTTTTAGAAATCATTTCTGGAAAAGGAACTCAAGCCCAAAACAATGTTGTCTGTGCCAATGCAGGAATGGCAATTGCCACAATCAATCAATGCACACCATTAGAGGGATTTGCTTTGGCAAATGAAAGTTTATTGTCAGGAAAAGCAAATCAGGTTTTGAAAAAATTGCAACAATTAAGTCAATAATTATGAGCCTTTTAACCAAAATTATATTCGATAAAAAAAGAGAAGTAGTTCTCAAAAAATCTATTATTCCTGTTTCTCAATTAGAAAACACAGTACTTTTTGGAAACCGAACCCTTTCATTGACCAAATTATTAAAAAATAGTTCCACTGGAATTATTGCTGAACACAAAAGACGTTCGCCATCAAAAGGAGAAATAAATTATTCCTTAACTGTTGAGGAAGTTACAAAAGGGTATCAAAATGCAGGTGTTTGTGGCATTTCGGTTTTGACAGATACAAAATATTTTGGTGGTGCCATAGACGATTTGCTTTTGGCAAGAGCTTCAGTTAGTATTCCTATTCTAAGGAAAGAATTTATTGTAGATGAATACCAAATTCTTGAAGCCAAAGGTTTTGGTGCAGATGTTATTTTATTGATTGCTGCGGTTTTATCTCGTGAAGAAATAAAAAATTTATCAGAATTCGCACAATCACTCGCTTTAGAAGTGTTGCTAGAAGTTCATAATCTTGACGAACTCAACAAAGCCATAATGCCAAGTTTAGATATAATTGGTGTCAACAATCGCAACCTAAATACTTTTGAAGTAAGTCTGGATACCAGCAAAGAATTAGCAAAACATATCCCGAATGAGTTTGTGAAAATTTCAGAAAGTGGTATCTCTACAATAGAATCTGTTCGAGAACTAAAAAGTGATGGTTTTCAAGGATTTCTTATAGGAGAAAATTTTATGAAAACCAATAATCCAGGTGAAAGTGCAAAAGATTTTATTTCAAAAATATAAATAAAACTCAAATGAAACTCAAAATTTGCGGAATGAAATATGCTGAGAACATCAAGGAAATAAGCCAATTACTTCCTGATTATCTTGGTTTTATTTTCTGGGAAAAATCCAGCCGTTTTTTTAATGGTGACCTTCCTATAATTTCAAAATCTATTCGAAAAGTTGGTGTTTTTGTTGATGCAAGTTTAGAAGAAATTTATGCCAAAAAGGAAAAATACAATCTAGATCTGATTCAATTACATGGAAATGAAAGTGCGTCTTTTTGCGAAAAATTAAAAAACCAAAATATAAAAATCATCAAAGTATTCTCGGTTTCAGAAGGATTTAATTTTGATGAATTAATTCCGTTTGAAGAAGTTTGTGATTACTTTTTGTTCGACACCAAAGGAAAATTACCTGGTGGAAATGGCATTCCTTTCAATTGGGAAATTCTAGAAAAATATACTTCACAAAAACCTTTTTTCTTAAGTGGTGGCATTGGCATTGAAGCTATAGAAAAAATACACCAATTGCAATTACCCATCTATGCTATCGATGTCAATAGTAAATTTGAAATCGAACCTGGATTAAAAAACAAATTGCTATTAAATGAATTCAAAAAAAACCTATAAAAACTTCTCAAAATGAGTTATCACGTTAACGAAAATGGATTTTACGGACAATTTGGTGGCGCTTTCATACCAGAAATGTTGTTTCCAAATATCGAAGAGTTACAAGAAAATTATCTCAAAATAACTGCCGAAGCTTCTTTCAAAAAAGAGTTTATGCAATTATTGATTGATTATGTAGGTCGTCCTACTCCACTCTATTTTGCAGAACGATTATCAAATGAATATCAAACCAAAGTCTATCTCAAAAGAGAAGATTTGTGTCATACTGGCGCTCACAAAATCAACAATACAATTGGTCAAATTCTGGTTGCAAAAAAGTTGGGCAAAACTAGAATTATTGCAGAAACTGGTGCAGGACAACACGGTGTAGCAACAGCAACAGTTTGCGCTTTGATGGGATTAGAATGTATTGTGTATATGGGCCAAGTCGATATCAAAAGACAAGCACCAAATGTAGCAAGAATGAAAATGCTTGGAGCAGAAGTACGTCCAGCAACATCAGGCTCAAAAACCTTAAAAGATGCAACTAACGAAGCCATTCGTGACTGGATAAACCATCCTCAAAACACCTATTATATTATAGGTTCTGTAGTTGGTCCGCATCCTTATCCTGATATGGTGGCTCGATTTCAAGCCGTAATTTCTGAAGAAATCAAACAGCAATTACTAGAAAAAGAAGGGCAAGAAAATCCCGATTATGTCATTGCTTGTGTTGGTGGTGGCAGCAATGCAGCTGGTGCTTTTTATCATTTTCTAGACGATCCAAAAGTTGCTTTAATTGCGGTTGAAGCAGCTGGAAAAGGAATTTATTCTGGCGAAAGTGCCGCAACTTCTGCTTTGGGAAAAATCGGAATTATTCACGGCAGTAAAACTCTTTTGATGCAGACCGACGATGGTCAAATCACAGAACCTTACTCTATTTCTGCTGGTTTAGATTATCCAGGCGTTGGTCCAATGCACGCTCATTTGTTCGAAACCCAACGTGCCGAATTTATTTCGATAACAGATGACGAAGCCATGCAATGGGGAATAAAATTATCCCAAACCGAAGGCATTATTCCAGCAATAGAAACCGCACATGCCTTTGCAATACTTGACAAAAAGAAATTCAAACCTTCTGACATTGTGGTGATTAACCTTTCAGGTCGAGGCGACAAAGATTTGAATACTTATATCGATTATTTCAAATTATAATTGGGCGTTACCGCAAAAAAGCGGTCAGGCTTTCGCACTCGCTTTTTTTGTTTCGCAAAAGCTGCACAAAAAAGAGCTCAAACAATTGCTCAATCCTTAACGCAAAAAAACAATCTAGAAATGAACCGCATCAATCAAAAATTACAAGAAGACAAAAAATTACTTTCGATCTACTTTTCGGCTGGATATCCAAACCTGACCGACACAGTTGCAATTATTCAAGCATTAGAAAAAAGTGGCGTCGATATGATAGAAATAGGGTTGCCCTTTAGCGATCCATTAGCAGATGGACCAACCATACAAGCCAGTTCAACACATGCTTTAGAGAATGGTATGACTACAAATCTACTGTTTCAACAATTGGCAACTATTCGTCAAACGGCACAAATTCCGTTACTGATAATGGGGTATTTCAATCCAATATTGCAATATGGTGTAGAAGCCTTTTGCCAAAAATGTGCTGAAATTGGTATTGATGGAGTAATAATTCCCGATTTGCCTGTTGCCATTTATGCCGAAAAGTATAAAGCCCTTTTTGAAAAATATGGAATAATCAATGTGTTACTCATCACGCCACAAACTTCTGTTGAACGAATTCGATATATAGATTCGGTTTCAGATGGATTTATTTATATGGTTTCCTCAGCATCTGTAACTGGAAGTTCCTCAAATTTTGGAACTGTCGAACAAGATTATTTTGAACGCATATCCAAAATGAATTTAAAAAATCCACAAATTGTAGGGTTTGGCATCAGTAACAAAGCGACTTTTCAACAAGCTACAAAATATGCAAAGGGAGCAATTATAGGAAGTGCTTTTATTAAACACTTATCAGAAAATCCAATTTCAAAAATCGACAGCTTCCTATCCAATTTAAAATAAAGTAAAAAAGTGTCATTTAACTTCCCTACTACAATTGTTAAAATCAAGTTAAAAAATAAATTAAACAAACGTTTAAATTAAACAAACGTTTAATTTTGCATTGTCTTTAGAAACAAGATACTATGACAAGTTTAAACGACAAACAAATTCACATTCTTCAAATTGCAGAAAAACTGTTTGCAGAAAAAGGTTTTGATGGCACTTCGATTAGAGATATCTCTAAAGAAGCAAACATCAACATTGCCATGGTTTCCTACTATTTTGGTTCAAAAGAAAAACTTCTTGAAAATTTAATCCTTTTTAGAACCCAAGATCTAAAAATAAAATTAGAAAATCTATTGGTTACTGAGTTAACACCAATTCAAAAAATAGAGCATTATTTAGCATTGTATCTTCATAAAGTTAATAGCAACAGAAACATCTATCACATCCTTCATTCTGAAATTTCAAATAATAAACGAGTATTGGATTTAAAAGAATTTATCGCAATCAAAAAAGGAAATTTTAATACTTTAAAAAAAATAATCGAAGAAGGACAAACCTTAAATATTTTTAAAAAAAATATTAATATTGAACTCATAACTCCAACAATTCTTGGTACTTATTTTCATTTTATTGTCAATAGAGTATTTTTTGAAGAGTTGTTGCAATTAGATTCTGAAGAAAAATACAATCATTACATCAAAAACGAATTAACCCAACACATCCAGCAAACTATCAAATCTTTGTTATATGAAATATAAAAAAATAATCCTCTATTTACTCCTATTTATTGGTGTAACAAACAGTTATTCGCAAGAAAACAACAAAAAAAAAATCAAGGATAGTACTACGCTCAATTTGAAAGAAGCCATTGAAATTGCCATAACAAAAAGCAATGAAGCGCAACTTTCTGATACAAAAGTGGCAACCAAAAAACTTGAAGTGCATTCGGTAAAAAACAATCAATATCCCGACATGAAAATTTCTGGACAATATATGAGGTTGACTAATGCTAGTGTTGATTTGAAATCAAATTCCAATTCTAACAACACCAATTCAGGTGAAGCACCAAAAGTAAATCAATTAGTTCTAGGTCAGGCCAATGTTAGTATGCCATTGTTTTCAGGTTTTAAATTAAAAAATAGCATAAAAGCATCCGAAAATATGCATCAAGCAGAAGTTTCAAAAGCAGCTCATACCAAAGAAGAAATTGCAATGGAAGTGGTTGAAAATTATGCCAATTTATACCGCGCACAAAAAGCGGTTAGTTTGCTTTTAGAAAATTTGAAAAGTGCTGAACAACGAGTTAAAGATTTTACAGATCTTGAAAAAAACGGAATTATTGCTCGAAATGATTTATTGAAAGTACAATTACAACAATCAAAAGTACAATTAACATTAGACGAATCGTATAAAAATGTTACGGTGATCAATTATGCCTTGATTACTTTATTAAAACTACCTGAAGATTATAAGATAGGAATTGATGAACATCAGTTTGATAATAATGAGGCTATAAACACGCTAAATTCAACTGAAGATGCCATAAAAAATAGAAAAGATTTAGAATCCTTACATTATATTCAAAAAGCAAGCGAAAACAATATCCAAATTTCTAAAAGCAATTACTATCCTTCACTTGCTTTGGTTGGTGGTTATACTACTTTAAATTTACAAAATGTTGTTACCGTTCAAAACGCAATCAATGTTGGTCTTGGATTGAATTACAATTTTAGTTCTATTTTCAAAAACGGGAAAGAAGTGCAAATTGCAAAAAGCAAATCGTTAGAAACACAGCAAGCAGAAACTATTTTATCTGAAAATATTAAAGTTCAGGTAAATCAAGCTATTGAAAATTATAATTTGGCATTGAAACAAAACTTGGTTTACGAACAAGCAATTACCCAAGCGTTAGAAAATTATCGAATTGTAAAAGACAAATACGATAATGGGCTTTCCAACACAACCGATTTACTTGATGCTGATGTAGAACAACTCAATTCTAAAATAAATTATGCGTATTCTAGAGCTAATATTATGCTCAAATATTATGAAATGCTTGCCTCATCAGACTTATTAATAAACTCTTTTAACTTTTCAAAAAACTAATATTATACAACTATGGAAAAGAAAAAATCCAATAAAAAATTTATTATCATATTCGGTTCATTACTTATTCTTGGCTCGATGTATGGTATTTATAAATATGTACATGCGCTTTCTCACGAAACCACCGATGATGCCCAAATAGAAAAAAATATGAATCCTATTATTCCCCGAGTAACAGGATATGTAACCAAAGTATATATTAGGGATAATGATTTTGTAAAAAAAGGTGATACTTTATTTACAATTGACATAAAAGATTACTTGGTAAAAGTAGAAGATGCCAAAGCTGCTTTGTTGGCTGCAGAAGGTTCTTATGCCGCTTCAAAAGCAGATATTCAAAGTGCAAATGCCAACATTTCGGTATCTGATGCCAATGTGCAATCAGCAAGTGGTAATATCGAAACAGCAAAAATCAGATTAGGAAGAACCACCAATGATTTTGAACGTTATAATAATTTATATAAAAATCATTCGATCACCAAACAACAATTTGAACAAGCTTTGGCTGCCAAACAAGAAGCCGAAAGTCAATTGCGAATTTTACAGCAACAACAAAAAGCAAGTACCTATCAAAAGTCTGTAATTATAGCCAAATCTACCGTTTCGAATAAACAAACCGAAATTGCTGCAGCCAATATCAAACGAGCACAAGCGCAAGTAGATGCTGCAAAATTGAATTTAGACTATACCGTAATTACAGCTTCAATCGATGGTCAAGTTTCAAAAATTAGTATTCAACCAGGACAATTGGTGCAACCAGGACAATCCTTATTTTACATCATCAACAATACTGAAGCTTGGGTTATTGCCAATTTTAAAGAAACACAATTGAATAAAATGGTCATTGGTCAAAAAGTAACCCTTAAAGTGGATGCTTATCCTGATTATAAATTTGAGGGAACCATTACTTCTTTTTCTCCAGCAACTGGAGCCCGTTTTTCACTTTTACCACCAGATAATGCCACTGGTAATTTTGTGAAAACCATTCAAAGATTACCCGTAAAAATTAGTCTTGATGCATCAAATGATGTTGAAAAAATAAAATTATTACGTCCAGGAATGAATGTGGATGTTGATGTACATTTAAAATAATCATTCTACACTATGACAACAGTAGGAGAAGATGACTTAGTAGAATACGGTTTTAGACGTGTCATTATTACTATTACAGCCGTACTTTGTGCGCTATTAGAAATAGTAGATACTACTATTGTAAATGTAGCATTAACCAATATGCGTGGTAGTTTGGGAGCTACTCTTACTGATGTGGCTTGGGTTATCACGGCGTATGCAATTGCTAATGTAATTGTAATACCCATGACGAGTTGGTTATCGCAACAATTTGGACGAAGAAATTATTTTGCGGTTTCTATTATCATTTTCACAACTGCTTCTTTCCTTTGTGGCAACGCCAGTAATATATGGGAATTGGTGGCTTTTCGATTCATTCAAGGACTTGGTGGTGGTGCCTTATTGGTAACAGCACAAACCATTATTACCGAAAGTTATCCTATTGCCAAACGTGGAATGGCACAAGCTATTTACGGAATGGGTGTTATTGTTGGCCCAACTCTTGGTCCGCCATTAGGTGGATATTTGGTGGATCATTTTTCTTGGCCTTATATTTTTTACATTAATATTCCTATCGGAATTATTGCTACTTTTTTGACATTAACCTATGTTAAAAGTCCAAAATATGGCGAAAAACTGAAAGCCAATCAAGTCGATTGGTGGGGTATTTTCTTTTTGGCTGCTTTTATTGGTTCGTTGCAATTTGTTTTGGAACACGGACAACAAGACGATTGGTTTAATGATGATTTGATTGTACTATTAAGTGCAGTTTCCTTTATAGGATTGATTTTATTTATATGGCGAGAAAGCACTTATAAACATCCTATTGTCAATTTATCGGTTTTGAAAGATGGCAACTTACGTATTGGAATAGTGATGTGTTTTATTCTAGGTTTTGGATTGTATGGTTCTACACTAATCATTCCGATATATACGCAATCTATTCTTGGTTGGTCGGCTACAGATGCAGGTTTATTGCTAATTCCTGGTTCGATAACCACCGCATTTATGATGCCTATTATTGGAAATTTAATTCAAAAAGGAGTTCCACAAGGGTATATGGTTGGTTTAGGATTTTTGATTTTCTTTTTCTTCACTTTTTGGATGTATAATGTCTTAACTCCTGATACTGGTGTCGAAAATATGTATTGGGCTTTAATTTTAAGAGGAATTGGATTAGGATTATTATTTGTACCTATTACAACTTTATCCTTATCTACCTTAAAAGGAAAAAATATAGGTGAAGGAGCTGCTTTTACGGGAATGATTCGTCAACTTGGTGGTTCATTCGGAATTGCTTTGATTACCACTGGAATTACTCGTTTTTCACAAGGACATCGAGTTAATTTACTATCTCATTTGGATGTTACCAGAGTTGAAGTACAACAAAGAGTACAACAATTACAACAAGGATTTATGTCGAAAGGTTTTACAGCCAATGAAGCATTAGCCAAAGCTTATCAAGCAATTGATTATAGCGTTTTAAAACAAAGTACAGTATTATCTTATATGGATATCTTTTTATATTTAGGCATTATGTTTTTGTGTTGTATTCCTATTATCTTTTTAATCAAAAAAGGAAAAAACAAAATCAATCCTGCCGATGCAATGCATTAAAAAAAAAATCCTGATAGAATCAGGATTTTTTTTTATAATTATAAAACTTACATTATGCTTTCAATTTAATTTTTACGTTTTTAGGAACACCAGCTTTATTCAACAATATTCCTGTAGATTTTAATTGTACGAAGGATTTAGTTACATACAGATAGCCTTTATAATCATTGGTTTCTCCCCAAGAATTTTTTACTTTATAGTATTCTTTTCCATTTTGGTCTTTAGCCAAACCTACAATTTGCATGGCGTGATCATCTGTAGTATACAAACTATACAAACCATCTAAACGCAATTGTTCAGTCACATCTATTTCGGCTGTTGGACCATCAAATAAAGTTTTTCTTTGATCATCTGTAATGTTATACAAATCAGGAAGATTAGGTACAAAAGCTACTCCGTTTTTCCAACTAAAATAAGGTTCAGAAACATCTGACGACCAAGCTATGGTATATCCTTTGGTTAAAGCATAATCAATAATTTCGGTCATTTCGGTCATAGGTACATTATACAACATATCATAACTCCAATTGTCTGGTACTGGCAACACCATTTTTTGATAATACGGACTGTCTTTATACGATGAAAACTCCATATAATCATCTGGATTGATACCCACTACTTCTTTGGCAAAAGAAATTGGAGTATACGTTTTTCCAGCATAAGAAAAGGTTTCAGGCAATTTACCCAATTTTTCATCCATATAGGTATTGATATCATTTACCCAAGAAGTTCCTTTTTTAGAATCTGGATTTTTGATAAAATCATCTAGAATTGCTTTGAATTTATCTTGAAATTCTCCCGACTTTACAGCACCTTTTCCATAATCTTCAAAAGTGTAAGCTTGTTGTGGCATGGCACCATATTTACGCAACATATTCATTACGTCGTGCGTTTCTCCACCATCACCTAGACCAAGATTTCCATTAAATAAAATGTAGTTTCTGGCTTTTCCTAAATATACCTTTCTAGCTGAATAAATCTCAGCCAAATCTACAGGTGTTTTTCCTTTTTTGATCATTTCTGATTCTAAGAAAGAATTTCCAGAATAACTCCAACAAGTTCCTGCAGAACCTTGACTTTTTACAGAAGTATTCTCTAAATTTATGACATCATTAAAAACAAATTTGGTGTTTAAAGAAGCATTATTTATTACTTTTTTTATCAATTCGTCTTGAGCAAAAAGGCTCATCGAACAGCATATTCCTAATACTAAAAAACTTTTTCTAATCATTTTATACTATTTTATAGATGGTAAATGTACTCATTTAGAGCAAACTCAATTTTAATTTAACACTTTTTTTATATTTGATTATCGTGTAAAAACCAATGTATTTCCTTTTGATAGATTGGCATCAAAACGATACCCTTCATAATCAAAGTTTTTTAAATCTTCAATTGTTTCTACGTGAGTATCAACAATAAAACGAACCATTAATCCTCTAGCTTTTTTGGCAAAAAAACTTATCATTTTGAGTTTTCCGTCTTTAGAATCAAGAAACTCAGGAGTGATGACAGGTACTTTTAAACTCTTGGTATCAATAGCACTAAAATACTCATTGCTAGCAAGATTAATAAGTAGTTCTCCTTTTTTTAATTCTTTATTCAAGGATTCTGTGAGCTTTTTTTTCCAGAAATCATACAGATTTTTTTGTTCGCCAATGGCTATTTTTGTTCCCATTTCTAGACGATATGGCTGCATCAAATCAAGTGGCTTTAACAAACCATACAATCCTGAAAGGATGCGTAATCGTTCTTGCAATAATGGCAATTTATCCAACGGAAGTGTATTAGCATTCAAACCCAAATAAACATCGCCCGCAAAAGAATACAATGCTGGTCTAGAATTTTCTGTCGTGAATGGTGTTCTCCAAGTCTTATTGCGTTGCCAATTCAATTCGGCCAATTTATCTGAAATCGACATTAACTCGCTTAATTCTCTTGGTGTTTTTTGTTTGATAACTTTATTGATAATTCTACTTTCTTTTATAAATCGCGAAGTAGAAAATTCATTGGTTGGTAATGGAGTTTCGAAATCAAGTGTTTTGGCTGGAGAAATGAGGATTTTCATAGTTTAAAGTATTCTTTTTTTTAGTTTAAAATACACGTTCAAAAATACAAATTGATTTGTTAAAATTTGTTTGAATTTATTCAATATTTTTTATTACTTTTAGGTATCAAACTCACAGTACTAATGATGGAAAAATTAGAACACAAAATTAATGAAGAAAGTGTCAATATAAATACTTTACTCAACAGTACAAGTGACCTTTTATGGAGTGTCGATAAAGACTTTAGATTCATTGCAGGAAATAATGCTTTCATCAATCATATGAATGATAAATATGGAATGTTGTTAGCACACAACGACAATTTACTTTGTCCAAATCATTTTCAAGACGATTTTCTTAGTTTTTGGAAAAATATATATAGTAGAGGACTTTCTGGTGAAAAATTACAAATAGAAGTTGTTGGACCCAAAAGCAACAATAAAAATAGTAGTTGGTTTGAAATATCTATAAATCCTATATTTTCAGAAAAAAAAATTACGGCTATAGCTTGTTTTGGAAGAGATATTACCGAACGAAAAAATACTTTACAAGCACTACAAGAAAGTGAAGAACAATATAGAACACTTGTTGAACAGGCATCTGATGGAATTATTATCTCTGATAATACGGGACAATTAATCAATGTGAATGCTACTGTATGCAAATTATCAAATTATTCTGAAGAGGAATTACTGAAAATGAAAATCTATGATTTTGCTGTACAAGAAGACATAGAAAAAAATCCATTCCATTTTGAGGAACTCCTTGAAGGCAAAACAGTAGTAACTGAAAGAATATTAAAAGGAAAAAATGACTGTATTATTCCTGTCGAAATAACGGCTAAACTTTTAACCGATGGAAGACTTCTAACTTTTGTTAAAGATATTAGTGAGCGTATAAAATCACAAAACGAACTCTTGAAAGAAAAATATGCACTTCAAGAAAGTGAAAAAAGATACCGTGATATTTTGAATAATCTAGATGCAGGTGTTGTCGTTCATGCTCCAGATACTGCTATAGTAATGACTAATTCAAAAGCTATTGCATTATTAGGTCTGAATGAAGATCAAATGAAAGGTAAATTGGCAATAGATCCAAATTGGAAATTTTTAGCAGAAGACAACACACCGTTACCTCTAGAAAAATATCCAATCATGCAAATTATCCAAAACCAACTTCCTCTAAAAAACTTTATAGCAGGTGTAAATCGACCGGCTACAAATGATGTAATTTGGCTATTTGTAAATGGGTTTCCTGTTAAAAATGAAGAAGGAGTCATTTCTGAAATAATAATAAGTTTTATCGATATCACACAAAGAATACAAATAGAATTAGAACTAAATAAAGCTAAGTTACAAGCTGAATCTGCCAATAGAGCAAAATCAGAATTTCTAGCCAATATGAGTCATGAAATCAGAACGCCTCTTAATGGAATTGTAGGATTTACCAATTTATTAATGAATACTAATCTCGAAAAAAATCAGCAAGAATATATGACTACCGTTAATGATTCTGCCAATTCTTTAATGGAAATTATTAATGATGTTTTGGATTTTTCTAGAATTGAATCCGGAAAATTAGAGTTAAGTATTCTAGAAGTCGATCTTTTTGAACTTGCACATCAGATTATTGACTTATTTATTCATCAAGCCAAAATTAAAAACATTGATTTAATTTTGAATATTGAGTCAAATGTACCCCAATTTATTTATGCTGATTCCCTTAGACTAAAACAAATACTGGTTAATTTGATAAGTAATGCATTAAAATTTACTTCAATAGGAACAATAACGATGCATATTTCTACACTAAAAAATAACCATAAAGGATATAAAAAACTACTGTTTTCAGTAAAAGATACCGGTATCGGCATTAGGGCAGAAAATCAAGAAAAAATATTTCATTCCTTTGAGCAAGAAGACAATTCAACCACTAGAAAGTTTGGAGGAACAGGTTTAGGTTTGGCAATTTCAAATCAATTATTAGGATTAATGAATAGCCAATTACTCTTGAAAAGCAAATTTGGAGAAGGAAGTGAGTTTTATTTTGAAATAGAATTAGAGAAATCAATACATTTGAATAACGTTACACAAGATTTATCTAAAATAAATAAGACAACATCAAAAACAATTTTAAACTATAACCATTTGAAAATATTAATCGTTGAAGACAATAAAGTAAATATGTTTTTGGCTAAGACTCTAGTAAAAAGGATACTCCCAAATTGTACTATTTTGGAAGCTACTGACGGCGAAGAAGCCATTGAGCAATTCAAAAAAGAAAAACTAGACATAATCTTGATGGATGTGCAAATGCCCGTAATGAATGGGTATGAAGCCACTGCAGAGATTAGAAAATTGACTCAAACGGATACAATTCCTATTATTGCCTTGACAGCTGGAATTATGCTTGGCGAAAAAGAAAAATGCCTAGAAGCTGGTATGAATGATTATATTTCTAAACCTATTATTCAAAAAGAATTAGAAGAAATTATTGTAAAATGGGTGAAGATTTAAATACTTACTTACCCCAACCAACCATCTCGATCCAAACTTCTATATTGTATCGCTTCGGCAATATGAGCCGAACCCACATCAGTGGCACCTTCTAGGTCTGCAATGGTTCGAGACACCTTTAAAATTCTATCATAAGCTCGAGCAGAAAGATTCAAACGTTCCATAGCCGTTTTGAGCAATTGCAAGGAAGTTTCGTCTAATTTACAATATTCACGAATAAGTTTGGTGCTCATTTGGGCATTATAATTGACGGTATCCATTTCGGCAAATCGTTGGCTTTGTAATTCTCTGGCTTTGGTTACACGTTCTCGAATAGAGACACTACTTTCGGCTTTTCGGTTATCGGATAATTTCTCAAAAGGTACCGGAGTAACTTCAATATGGATGTCGATTCTGTCTAAAAGTGGTCCTGAAATTTTACTCAAATACCGTTGCATTTCATTTGGTGAAGAGGTTACTGGTGCATCTGGATCATTAAAATAACCACTCGGACTAGGATTCATACTCGCCACCAACATAAACGAGGATGGATAGGTGACGGTAAATTTTGCTCTAGAAATTGTTACTTCTCTATCTTCTAATGGTTGACGCATTACTTCAAGAACATCGCGTTTGAATTCTGGTAATTCATCCAAAAACAACACCCCATTATGTGCCATAGAAATTTCTCCCGGTTGCGGATAACTTCCTCCTCCAACCAAAGCTACGTTGGATATGGTGTGATGTGGACTTCGAAACGGACGTTGATTCATCAAACCAACTTCTTTTAATTTACCAGCAACACTGTGTATTTTGGTCGTTTCGAGTGCTTCGCGCAACGTCATTGGCGGCAAAATACTTGGCAATCGTTTGGCAAGCATTGTTTTTCCTGAACCTGGTGGACCAATCAAGATAATATTATGACCACCAGCAGCTGCAATTTCCATACAGCGTTTGATACTTTCTTGTCCTTTGACATCACTAAAATCGTGTTCTGGAAAATCTAACGTTTTATAAAACTCAGCTCGAGTATCAATGGTAGTGGGTTCTAATGTTCCTTTGCCTTCAAAAAAATCAATAACTTCTTGTAAATTTTCTATGCCATAAACATCCAAATCCGAAACGATAGCTGCTTCTTTGACATTTTGTTTGGGTAGAAAAAAACCTTTAAATCCTTCTTCTTTGGCTTTGATGGCTATGGGTAAAGCCCCTTTTATGGGTTGCAAACCACCATCAAGAGACAATTCGCCCATAATAATATATTGAGCAACATCGTCAGCGTTTATTTGCCCAGAAGCTACTAGAATTCCAATCGCTAGAGTTAAATCATAGGCTGAACCTTCTTTGCGTAAATCTGCAGGTGCCATATTGATGGTGATTTTTTTGCCTGGCATAGCAAAACCATTATTTTTGAGTGCTGCTGCAATGCGATAACTGCTTTCCTTAATAGCATTATCGGGCAAACCAACCAAATGGTACCCAATTCCTTTATCCATATTGACTTCGACAGTGATGGTTGTGGCTTCGACTCCAAAAACGGCGCTACCGTAAACTTTTATTAGCATATAACTTTAATTTAAATGGAAATTACAAAAATTTCAGACATCAAAAGTAATGAAATGATTTAATTTAAAAATTGATTACAGCAATTCTAACCCAAATTGCACATGATTTGTCCATTTAATCAATGAATTAGAGAGATTTTCTTCTTTTTTTATTTTCTTTACTATTATCTAATTCAAAAAAAAAAATCTCAATTTTCATTGAGACTTGATTGTTTATTTCTTGAAATTTGAAATGCCTTCTCGCAACCATTTTACATACAACATCACATCTGGATCGTAGCTTGTGGTAGGCGTTTTAGGGTTTAGATTATTACCTTCCAAATCAGTTACTACATACAAAGGTTGTGTATTGGTTTTGTATTTGGTAATCATAAAATCG